>WAPJ01000109.1 GCA_015520785.1 Candidatus Woesearchaeota archaeon | reverse complement strand
TCCTCCGTGAGAAGCTCCGCACCAAGCGGAAATGATTTTCACGTATACACTCATCCATCCTCCTCCCCCACTTTTCTCTCGTCTTTTCTCTTCTCTTTCACTTAACTTCATACATCTTATCCTCATACGTTAACAGCATCCCCTCCTCACACACCGTTAGAATCAAGCAATCCCTCCCCATCTTCATGAAGCGTGACGAGAAGTAGCACGCTTGCACATCCCCCAAAACATTTAACCAGTCCACGCGCATACCAAGCAGTATGCCCGGCTTCCTCCCCAACGACTTGCCCGAAGCAGTCTATCACGCCCAGCCTGACATTCGCGTCAGCCAACTCCTCCGCGGAGACATTCCGAAGGCTCTGCTTGGACGCTTCGCGGAGCGGGATAGAACGATCAAAGAATGGGTGGAACGCATCCGCACAACACTCCGCCTTAACCTCAACCCACTGCAGGCATACTGGCTTCGCGTGTATGCGAGCCGTGAGAGTTTCAGCCTCACCGCCCCTCCAGGATTGGGGAAGAGCACGTTCCTCCTCACCCTCCCCCTGCTTGACACGGAGCGGCGTTTCCTCTTCATCCTCCCCACGCGCAGCCTTGTCAGTCAGCAGGCGGAACGCGCAGCATACGCGCACGCGTCCAGCCTCACGAGCACGCTTGACGAGATCCGCACGGCGCGCGTTGCTTTTATCACAACAGCGTATTATCATCGGCACGCTCGTGAGCTCGGCCGGTGGGATGTGATCAGTATTGATGATGCCGACTCGCTCATCCGCAAGCCCCAGCACGCGGAGAAAATCATCCGCAGCCTCACGCGCGGAGGCCAAGTCTTGATTGCGACTGCCACGCTCCCACGCACACTCACCCATGCTTTTCTCAAGCTTGGCTTCCAGCCTGCCGGCTTAAGCCAGCCCGTGCGCGAGGTGGACGAGTACGCCCTCCACGCAGACCCAAGCATTGATCGTATTGACCAGCTCATCCCCCTCCTCCAGGCAATCCACGAGGCGGGCGGTGGGAGTTTCATCCTCCTCAGCCCTGCCGTAGGCCGGAAGGACGACCTCCACCAGCTGCAGGAACTCCTCGCCCAGCATGGTGTGACGAGCATCCTCTCCGATGATTTTCACAAGGCACGAGACCAGTTCGCCCACGACTATCCCGTCGCACTCGGCATCGCCCATCCATACAATCCGCTCGTCCGCGGGATCGACCTGCCCGAACGCCTCTATGCTATCTTCTTCATCGGCATACCCGGCAGGATCATCAGCTGGGATGCGAAGAGTCTCGTGCGAATCGCACAGGCAGGCCTCTTGAAAACCCGTCTCGCCAGGAGCGTCATGCGCGCCCTCCAGCATGAAGACCTCTCCGAAGAGGAATGGGAAGCGCTTATTCGCGAAGCGGCACGCCTCATCAAAGCCCAGCCGCCCCGCGGCATCCTCGTCACGGATGAGGGCGTGCTCATCCCGGATATTCGCACGTACCTCCAGGCGAGCGGACGGACAAGTCGGCTCACGCTGAAGGGGATTACTCATGGCTTGAGCATCATCCTTGACACACAGGAAGCAGTGAGCGCGCTTGGTGAGAAGAGCCACCAGTACGGCCAGCCCATCCATCCTCAAGCCTTCAGCATGCACGCCTTCAATAAGAGCCTCCAGCGGGTGAGGGAGAGTCGAGAGCACGGCAAGCCCGTCAGGCTGGACACGCGATTCATCCTGGTTGAAAGCCCTGCCAAGGCCAAGCGCATAGCATCCTTCACGGGGAGGCCGGGCATCCGCGTCAAACCAGGCCTCATCCTGTATGAGAGCATGCACGGCACACGGCTTGTCAGCATCGCTGCAACTATTGGCCATCTGACAGACCTTGACATGCACTGTGCGGATGGCGTCTGCAAGGAGGATGGAACGTACGTTCCCCATTACCATTCAGAAGTAAGCGAGGGGAAGAATCGTGAGGATACCATCCGGAGTATGAGTGAAGTGGCATGGCAGCATCAACAGTTACTCATGCTGAGCGATCCCGACCGCGAGGGAGAAAAGATTGCCATGGATGGCATGCTCCTCACTACGCCCTGGCTTAGGCAGGCTGCGCGGGGAGAACTCCATGCGATCACCCGCTCCGCGTACGAGCATCTTGAGACGCGTCTGCTTGACGCGCGTCGCGTGAAGGCACAGATGACCCGGCGCATCCTTGACCGCTGGGTGGGCTTCCAGCTGAGCCGCTACCTCCAAGAGAAGCTCGGGAGGAAAACCCTGAGTGCGGGACGCGTGCAGACGCCTGTGCTCGGCTGGATCCTTGAGCGCGAGGAGGAACGCAAGGAGAAAGCCTGCAGGATCACGCTCGAATGGGAGGGCATGCGCACGAGCACACTCCTCCCCAAAGCGGCCTGTCCGAATGCATCCCTGGGGAGTGAGGAGTCACGGCTCGTCATCACGCTCCGCGAGACGCGCGAAGCATTCCTTCCACCACCCAGGCCGTATACGACGAGCATCCTCCTCGAGGATGCGGCCCGATACTACCATTTGACGAGCGAGGAGACAATGCGTATCCTTCAAGACTTGTACGAGCAGGGCTTCATCACCTATCCCCGGACGGATACTGCGCATCTCAGCCCTGAAGCCCTGCGGCTCGCGTGTAGTATTCTCACGGAGGAAGGCCTCAGCTGTATGCGTAATCCGCATGAGCCGCCCGGCGCGCATGAAGCCATCCGTCCCACCGGGCCTATCCATCCGGATGATCTCCTCACGGCGGCACGCTTGCGTGGCGTAGGCTTGAGTGAGGCACATCAGCGTGTTTACCGCTTAGTCTATCATCGCTTCCTCGCCAGCCAACTGCCAGCAGCACGCCTCCAGATGGGGAAGCTCACGTTCACCCTCCCCGCGTATGAGCTCTCATGGGAGGAGGAGCAGCCCGTTGACATCCTTGAGGAAGGCTTCACACGCTTCCAGCCGATCAGGCGTGTCACGCCCTGCGACTGCACTGCGCGCGTCCACTTTACGCTGACGAGCAAGGCCAGGCCGTATACGGATGCGGAGCTCGTCAAGCGGATGCGCGAGGAGGGGATTGGCAGGCCGAGCACGTACGCGCATATTATTAGCACGCTCGTCAAGCGTGGCTATGTGAAACGCCAAGGCGTTTTCCTCATCCCCACCAGGCTTGGGAAGACCACCTATCAGCTTGTGCAAGAGCATCCACAGCACGCCTCGGTGAGTGTGACCGCGACACGCGAATTGGAAAGCCTCCTCGACAAGATTGAGGAAGGCCGGGCGGACTGGCAGAAGGTGCTTGACAAGGCCTATCATGTCTGGTATGAGGCGTAGGGGTTTTTCTCCCGTCACGTTCTCCGCTCGTTTTACGACTTTTTCTCTTCATTCTCTTCTTTTCTTTCATCTCTTATTCTTGGTTTGGATTTCTTTAGTGAGTATTCTCTCGTGTGTGAGCATGGCTGATGAAAAATGAGAAGGAGGAGTGTGCCTGTGAGTGAGAGGGTATTCTCGAGAGCAAATAAGATGAAAGGATTAAATGTATGCTTCTCCCTCCTTTACAGGTAGAGGAGGGGATAGGTGAGGATGATCGTGCCTGTTTCCTCCTCCCTGCGAATACTGTATGTCTTCTCGCTGAGGATGAGTGCGCGGCGGGGCTTGTACGCGCGGAGGAATGTATAGAAGCTCTTCCCTGCACGCCCGGACTGTTTTATCTCGATCGGAAGAAGCTCTCCCTGATGCTCGATGATAAAGTCTACCTCCGCGCCTGAGCGTGTCCGCCAGTAGCGTGGCGTATAGTCTCGCAAGTGGATTGCCGCGAACGTCTCCAGGAGACTCCCCCTGTCCGGTCGCGCGTAGAGGTTGAGGAAGCCGGGATCATGCGCGTAGAGCTTCTGCTGCTTGCGTACTTCTGTCGTCCTATTCGTATGGTAGGGTGGGATGAGCATGAAGAGATAATTCTGCACGAGAATGCTCAGATAGCGTTGCACGGTCTGATAGCTGAATGGAAGCTTTGTGAGTGTGATGATGCTCGCATTCATGCTGAGGAGGAGGGTGACGAATTGTTCAAACTGGCGCGTATCATGAATCGTGAAGAAGCGGAAGATGTCATGCTCGAGGAGGCTTTGGAAGAGTTCGCGGAGACGTATCATGCGCATCTCCTCATCCGGGGTGAGGACGATCCGCGGATAGCCGCCGAACGTGAGATACTCGTTAAAAGCAGCCTCGTGTGATCGGAGGATGACTGGTTTCCCCGGGTGTTCCCCCGTGCGGATGAACGCGTGAAGTGCTTCATGCTGTTCGTTATAGACGTTCACGTCCGCCTGCTTCCAGTGGATGATCTCGGGGAGGATGAGCGGGTAGAGGGTGAAGGA
>WAPJ01000108.1 GCA_015520785.1 Candidatus Woesearchaeota archaeon | reverse complement strand
GGGGAGTGTGAGGTTGAGCTGGCATGCATGTTGGAGGATACTGCTTGGCGAGATGTCACTCTGGATGATCCTGCTACCCGGGGGGAGGATGTCGGTGAGTGTGCGTGACGTGCAGATGGGTGTGGTGTGGGGGAGTGTGATGGTGAGCGTGGCGGGCGTGGTGAGGCTGATGAACGTCCTGTTGGATGGGATGTGGATGGTCTGGTTGGGGAGGCTGAGGATGCCCGTGAAGCCTGGTGGGAGGATGCTCTGCGTGGCGAGGAGGCCGGGCATGCTGGGTGTGAGCGTGTATGTGAGCGTGATGCTCGTGTTCGTGAGGGTGATGTTCGTCAGCGTGCTGTTCACGTCACCGGGCGTGAGGAGGCGTTGCGTGTTCTGCGTGCTTGCAAGACTCGTAGTGAGCGTGAGGAGGAGGCTGAGGAGGATGAGGGGGAGGATGGACTGGCGGACGCGTGGCAGGCGGGAGAAAAGAGGATGGAGTATGCTCTTCGACTGCATGCGGCCAGACCCCTCCACGCTCTCTGACGAGTTCACGCGCTCTGAGAGGGAATCCCCCACGCCAATCATGTTTTTAAGCATTATGTTCGTGAGCGTTGAGTATTCTCTCCCACGCTGCCCTCTCGAGGAGGATGCTCCTGCTCTCCCATCCCTGTCTCGTTCGCGCGCGAACGAGAAAAAGACCGAAGACCCTTAAAAGACACATGCTCCCACTCTGGAGAAGAGACAAGAGCAGGAGTGTTCTCTCCTCCCACTCCTATAATCCTCCTTCCTTCAGATAAGAGCATCATTCCTTCATCCAAAAATACATCATCCACAAATCTCGTTGCAAAGAAGACAGGAAGAAAGAGAGAGGAAAAAGTAAGGGAAGAAGGAAAGAGTAAGGGAAGAAGAAAACGAGAAGAGAGGAGAGAGAAGGAAAGAAAGGGAGAGGGGAGAAGAAGAGAAAGAACGTGTCAAGCGGTTACGTGTTCTCACGCTTCCGCGTCCACCGCCAGATGATAAGAAGGAGGATAATCACGATGATTACTCCGAGGATGATCGGACTGACGGGTTTCCTCGCGAAGCGGATGCTCGCGCTTTCAATCGTCAAGAGTGTGGGCTTCTCATGACCATAATTCACGATGACCTGGATAGTCTCGGGCATGTCCTCGGGGAGGAGGTTGGGTGTGGGGATGCGCACGTGCGTGTCCCCGAGTGGCTTGGCAAGCACAGGATAGCTTGAAATATTCAATGCGGGAATGGAAAGGTCAACCATGATCTCTCTGCGCGTGGGATTATGCAGGGTGATGACAAGCTCGTCACGCCATGACTCGTAGCGGATGTTCGTCACGCTCACGTTTAACGGCTCGTCAGGATACGCTCTTGCTTCGCGGATGAGAATACTCTTCCCCCCTTCCGTGTACGTCTTCCGGAGGGGCTCGCGATAATCATACCGGATGGTGAGCGTGACGCGTCCCGCATCAGCACCCTCCTCCAGGCTGAGCGCGTCCGCGGGGAGCGTGTCGAGCGGATGGACAATACTCGCCACTTCTCCCGGCAGGATAATCCATGGATGCTCGTCAGCATGCGAGTCAGCAGCATACTGAATGGTCGTATAGACGAGCGCTGGAATAGTCCCATTATTCGCGATGCGGAGCGTGAGCGTCCTCGCCACGGGATTAACAAGCACGTCCACGAGCTTCAGCTGGATGAACGGATAATCCGTACGAATCGTATCCAAGGGGAGGATCTTCCCCTCCAATCCTGGCAGGTTAGTCACGGTCCGCCCATACTTGACGATCAGCTTCAAGTCACGTCCCGAGACGCGTTCAAGCGCTTTCGCCGTGTCAGCCAGCATCGGACTGATAATCTCAATCCGCGTCCGATTCGAACCCAGGATGACTCCTGCCTCCTCGTCAAGATAGCCGAGACTCAGGAGGATGGGGACGGGCTTCTCCAATGGGAATGGGTGCACGTCAACAGCAGCGGGATGCATGTAGAGCATCCACTCGCCGGGCAGGACGCGCGACGTGAGATTGCTCAGCGCATAGGCATTATCAATCGGCCAGCCCGTATAGAAGGTTGCCGTGGGATAGTAGACTGCGAAGCGCTGCACGTCCCGCGCCGCATACTCCCCCGCGATAATCTGCACGTCCCGTCCCTTATACTCTCGCGTTGCATGCTCCGCGAAGCGGATGCTCGCATTCTCCCAGAGGGCGAGTGGGATGAGCGTGAGTGCTTCCGTGCTGAACGCGGGATGGACGATGAAGACCGTGTCCTTTAGGGGGAGTTTCTCCTGGAGGTCATGATAATCCGTATACGTGTGTGTCTCAACCTGGAAGCCATTCACCCGGAGGGTTTTTTCAAGATTCTTCACGACGGGACTGGCAGACTCGTAGAGGATAATCCTGCTCCCCCGGGGGAGGCTTTGGAGTTTGATCTGCGCGTCACCCAGGCTTGTCAGTGTGAAGGGTGTGAGGTTCTCCTCATACGCGGTGAGGCTGAGGAGGACTGCGTCACGCCAGTCATGACTATTAATGAAGAGGGGTGTGCCTGCCATGATGGAGGGGAGGAGAAGGAGGAGGACGAGTAAGGATGCGAGGAAGTGGACGTGTCTCATAGCACCACCAGCAACACGCTTGCGTTTTATAACTTATTCTCCTCGTTTGGGAGGATACGGCTCTTCCGCATCATGATTTTTCTCTACGTGGGATGAAGATGGATAAGGAAAGGAATGCTTAAAGAGGAGGAGATAAAAGAGGAGAATAAGGGTTTCTGATGAGAGGAGAAGAAAGCTGGAGTATTCTAAATATGCGGAAAAACGTCGTCCGGTTTGAAGGGAATATGAAGAAGGGAGGGGCTGGAGGAGACGCGTGGAGGAGGGAGAAAAGAAGAAAGCGTTGTGTGATGAGGTGTTACTCCTGCCTTCATGGCGCGCGTGGTGGTGTTGAAGGCGGCATGCCCGCCTGCATGCCGCTCGTCGTGCGTGGCGGCCTCTTGCGGGAGCGTTTAAGCGTTATGACGAGGATGATGGCGATGAGGAGGATGATGACTACCATGCTTGCCATGCCTGCGGGACTGCTCGTGATAAACCCGGTCAGGCCGCTCGAGGCTTCCTTGTAGGGATAGTCGAACGTGAGCGTGGTGTAGAGGTCTTCCGGATCCTCACCATAGTAGAGTTGGCCGGTAATATTCGTATTCTCCTCCCGGTCAATAGGATCGAGGCGTGCGGGAATGTAAATGGTCTGTTCGCCCGGCTTGAGAAAGCCTTTCTTGGAGAGGTCGGTGGGGATACCATTAATGATAATATTCTTGAGGTGGACTGCATACGCGAGGCGTCTGCTCGCATTATTCAGGATGCGGATGCCGAATCGTTTCACGCCAGGATAGTAGGCTGCATCAAGCACTTTTACCTTGCCCGTGAGGGGCCTAATATTCATGATCGTGAGATTAATGCTGAAGGGGGGGCCGAAGCGGTTACGCATGGTGAGGAACGTGTCCAAGTCTGTGGGTGTGATCCCATAACTCGTATAGAATTCAACGATCGTCCCCTCCTGGAGGGCTTCAGCGGGGAGGTCGACCGGGTAGGTCTTGGTGAGTGTTTCGCCCGCGCCGAGGAACGTGACATTCTCGTCCGCGATCCGCGCG
>WAPJ01000107.1 GCA_015520785.1 Candidatus Woesearchaeota archaeon | reverse complement strand
GTATAGTACGAGTTGTACTGCCGAGCTGCCAGTGAGGATTGACACGCCCACCGAGCTTGTGCTCACGCTCCGCTACGCGTACGCCTATACCCCGCCCATCCAAGAGTATCCCTTCACGATTATCCGCTAAAAAAAGGGAGGGAGGAGAAGCGTATGGCGTGTGAACGGCCAGTCATCCTCAACCCGGGGAGTAGTAGCTTGAAGATCGCGCATCCAACGCTGGGTGAGGAGACGATCCGCTTCCCCACCATGCGTCTGCTCGAGCGTCTCATCCGTGAGCGGAAGGAAAAAATCGGAAGAGAAGTGATTATCCGCACCGTGCATGCGGGCGCGTATCGGGGCATCCTCCGCGCGACGACGCGCGTCAAGCAAGCCGTGGAGGAGAGTGTCGCGTATGCGCCACTGCATAATCCTCCGGTCATCCTCCTCACCCGTCTGCTCGAAGCTGCGCGTGTGCGCGTGTATTATGCGCTTGACACCACACCCTACCCGCGCGAACCACTCGTCACGCTCCCACTCCCAAAGAGTGTGAGGAGGAAGATTCCTGGCGGGGGCTTTCACGGGTGGAGTCATCTGCACGCGAGCTGGCACGCCCAGGCGAAGGGCTGGAGAGAATACATTACTATTCACACGGGGAGTGGGAATAGTATTACCGCCTGGCGGAAGGAAAAACCAGTCTGGACGAGCATGCTCATCACACCCTTGCATGGCGTGATGGGCGCGACGCGGAGCGGCATGCTCGACCCAGGCCTTGTGCTCCTCCTCGTCAAATGGTACGGCCTGGGAAAGGCTGAGGATATCCTCTGGCGCGAGTCGGGATGGTATGCGCTCAGCCGAGAGAAGGATTTTAGAAGGATATACACGTCACGAGATCCTCGCGCGCGTGAAGCCGTGAACGCGTATAGTATGAGTCTTGCCGAGCAGGTGAGCATTGCCAGAGTGCATCTCTCACGCGTTGATGGGATCGTCTTCACCGGGCCGATCAGCAGTCACAAGCCCCTCCGCGAAAGGGTGATGAGAAAAGCAAAGCTGAACGCACCAGTCATCTACACGCCCAGCCGAGAGGAAGAAGCCATCTGGAAAGCCTGGGAGGAAGAGTGCGCGAAGCGGAAGACGTAGAGATATACTCTTCCCTCATCATACCCTTATCGTCTTCTTCTATTTACACCACTTCTCCTATGACGAAGTATGACGAACTATATCCTTCTCGAAGTAAAGAAGAAATTTTTCTCATCGAAAGAGAATGAGAAGGATATGAAAAAGGAAGAGGGAAGAAAACAGGGAGAAGAGACGGGTAAAGTGAGAGAAGAAGGAAGAGGAAAGGGAAAAAGAGTATGAGAAGCGAGGAAGGTGAAAGAAGAGGAGGAAGAGCTCGTATTCACGTTACTTCTTCTCCTGTGAGGATCTTCGCATACGCGGTTCCATCCCATTTGAGGAGTGATGCTCGGACGTTTGACGACCAGCCGGCACCACCATTCGCATACGCGTAGCCGTACGACTGATCATTCATCCGTTCGGGTGTGGTCTGTCCGCGCTTCGCATAATGCGTGAGGATAGCACACACGTGCGCAGTAGCCTCGCGGAGCGATTCATACCTGGCAAAACCACCGCCATCCGTTGCACGCTTCCCACACGCTTCCTGCTTCCCATCACCATCCCGTGTGGGGAAGCTCAGGGCGAAATACTTGATATCATACGGGTTATTACACGTCCAGCTGAAGTGGCTTGGATTCCAGCCGTTCTCCGCGGTGATGATCGCGAGGGGATAGGCTGGGTTAATCCCGTGGGGGAGGCAGTAGTCAAATGCTGCTTGTGCAATCACGCGTGCCTGTTCCTTGAGGGGATAAAGCTGTTCGGCCAGCTGGACGAACGCTTCCTCACTCTGATTGAGCTTTTCCATCTGGTCATCCGTGAGGACGAGGCAGGCGAGCGGATGATCGCAGGACTGGGCGAGGAGAGCGCGGGTTGTTGTGTTAAGCTCAGAATAGTATGTCTTCCCCCCGCGCATCCCACTCAGCATGAGGTCAAGCGTCCCATACGCTTCGAGCTGTGTGGTGCTCGTGCTCGTGAGATTATACGTGCTTGTGAGCGTGATGCTCTGCCTGCCAATGCCCGTGGCGGGATCGATGAGGCGTTCCGCATCCTCACGACTACTCTGAAGCTTGCAGGAGATGCGCACGGGGTCTGTGGTGGGGAGGATGAGCGTGTTAATCTGCTCGAGAGCATGAGCTGAGAGTGCGTACGTATTCGCCTTCCCCTTAACCGGGGTGAAATCGCAGGGGAGGATACTGTTTTGTGTGAGTGGTTTGAGTGTGAAGCCCTGAGGGAGGGTGACGTGCACTGTTTCCAGGCTGGTGAGGATGGCTTGCTGCATGGGCTGGATGCTGATGATGAATGGTCGTTCAATAGCCTGTGTCTTCTCGTCGAGCGTGATAACACCAGGCTTTGTAGCACTGATGATGACGGGCCCGCCGAAGCTGATGAGTTCCCTCCCGCTCAATTCGCGCTGCCTCACCTGTTGGAGGCGTGCCGTGTCAATCCGCCGCGTATCCCCGAGGATAAATGCTGCATAGGTCGTGGTGGCGAAGGGATAGCTAATGTTGAGCTGGATGGTGTGCATGCCGAGATGATGCGGTACGCTCGGCTGAAGAGTCAGGGGATAGTCTTGACTGTAGAAGAGGGCGCGAAGCGTCTCTTCCTTTGGCGTGACGGTGACGGGACTGGGATCATCCGTATACGCCGCGGTGAAGACGGCCTTCTCATCACACATGCCCTTGAGTGGTTCTTCGGTTGCACTGCAAATGGCTCTCACCGCATCCGTGGGGATGGTCGGCTGGACGTGCGCTTCAATCGTGACGGGTGAGGGCTGGCCTGGAAGCAAGCCGTCCGTGCGCAAGCGGGCGGGATAGAGGAGGGCTGGTGGGATGCCGATATGCGTGCCATACACGGTCTGATCAGGCGTGTCTGCTTCCTGACCGGTAGCGGTGAGGATGATACTGCTAAACCATTCTTGGAGCCACGTGCCGCTGAAGAGCGTGTAGAGGCTCTTGGCGAGTGCGCTTCGCGCTGGCGTGGTATCCTGGAGGCTTGGCGCTTGGTCTATGCTCGTCTGGAGGATGTCGTGCATGGCTGGAAGGCTTTTCGCAGTGCCGAGCATGCCTGCAATGCTGGCGAGGATGATGGCGAGGATGATGCTCGCGGTGATGAAATGGGGGATGCGGATGGGCGTGTCAGGCTCATGACTCGCGAGGATGAACGCGTACAAGACTGCGGGGTAGAGGATGAATGCCTTTGCAGGCCCGAGGAGAGTGTGTGGGATAATGCCTTGGAGGATGCTGCTCTGCACGCCCGCGATGAGGCTGATGAGGACGCCTGCGATGAGCATGCCGCTCACCCGCTGGG
>WAPJ01000106.1 GCA_015520785.1 Candidatus Woesearchaeota archaeon | reverse complement strand
GCTGTGAAGACTGGTGATTGGCGTCATGTGCGTGTCGCATGGCAGCACTTCCTCACCGCCCTGGAGAAGGTCAAGCCGAGCGTGACCAAGGAGACCGAGCAATTCTACGAGCAGGTTGAAGCCGCGTTACGCCAGGTCAAGCGGAAGCCAAGCCAGCAGACAAGCTACTTCGGCTGAAGAGGAGGACCCATTTTCCTTCTCTTCTCCTTCTATATCTTCTTTTCTTCCTTCCCACTTCTTCCATCCTACCTCTCCTACTCTTTTCTTTATCCGTTCAGTCCTCCTTGCGAAGAGAAGATTCCTGTGAAGAAAGAAAAGAGGGATCGTAGAGAGGAGGAGAAGCCTTGAGGGAAGGATGAGAGGAATGTGGAAGGAGTGAGTAGAACAAGGTGATACCTGAAGGGTGAAGCGGCTGACTGATTGAAACTTTTATAAGCACAGTGGGAATGGCTTATCCTATGGCGCTCCGGTGGAAGCCGCTGAGCGTGGAAGAACTCGCCACGTTCGCGAAGCGGAAGGGATTCGTCTATCGGAACTCGGAGATTTACGGTGGCCTCGCGGGCGTGTATGATTACGGCTGGCTGGGCGTTGAAATGCGCCGCCGCATCATTAACGCGTGGTGGGACGCGTTCGTCACCAGGCGGAAGGATATGATCGGGATTGACGGTGCAACCATAAGCGCGCGGAAAGTCTGGGAGGCGTCAGGCCATACGACAAGCTTTACTGATCCAATCGTCCAGGACCTTGTCACAAAAAAATACTATCGGGCGGACCATCTCGTTGAGGACGCGCTCGGCATCCCAACGGATGGTCTCAGCCTCGAGGAGCTTGACAGGCTGATCCGCGAGCACGACGTGAAAAGCCCCGAAGGCAACCCGCTCGGCAGGGTGAGCACGTTCAACCTCATGTTCCCCCTCACGCTCGGCGCCATGCAGGCGGAGCCGAACGCCTACCTGCGGGGAGAAACAGCGCAGATCATCTTCATCAACTTCAAGAATATTCTCGACACTGGTCGCGTGAAGCTCCCCTTCGGGATCGCACAGGTCGGCAGGGCCTATCGGAATGAGATTTCTCCCCGAGACTGGCTCTTCCGCCAGCGCGAATTCACCCAGATGGAGATAGAATACTTCTACAATCCAAAAGAAGATTTCCCCCTCTTCACGCGAGACTATGCGGATCGTGAACTCCCCTTCCTCTTCGCGAAAGCCCAGGAAGTAGGGAGGCCTGCAGAAATGGTTCGTGTTGGGAGGCTTGTCGATGAGGGAATGCTTAATCCCGTGCACGCGTACTGGCTGGTTGAAGCATGGGACTGGTTCATCAGCCTGGGTATTCGCGAGGAGAAACTCCGTGTGCGCGAGCATACGCGCGAAGAGCTGAGCCATTATAGTCGTGCAACAGTGGATATTGAATACGAGTATCCCTTTGGTTTTAAGGAGCTCTTCGGCCTCGCAGACAGGGGATCATACGACCTTGAACAGCATAGTAAGGCGAGCGGCGTGAGCATGCATGTTACCCTGCCGAGCGGGGAGAAGATCATCCCACGCGTGATCGAGCCGAGCTTTGGTTTTGACCGACTCTTCATGAGCCTCCTCGCCGAGGCCGTGCATGAGGATGAGAAGGGGAATACAATCCTCCGGTTCAAGCCGCATATCGCACCCTACGAGGCAGCCGTCTTCCCCCTGCTGAGTAATAAGCCCGAGCTCGTCGAGACGGCCACGAGGGTTTTCCATCAGCTCTTGGATGAGGGCTTCACGGTCTTCTACGACCAGTCGGGGAGTATCGGCCGCCGCTACGCGCGGCAGGACGAGGCGGGCACACCATACTGTCTCACCATTGACTTCCAAACACTCGAGGATGATACGCTTACCATCCGGGATCGGGATACGAAAGAGCAGGAACGCATCCCCATCCGAGACCTCCCCCTCATTCTCCGTGAGAAGCTCCGTGCGAAGCGGAAATGATGCTCGCTCATAACATCATCCCCTCATCTTTTCCCCTTTCTTTTTCTTCTTCTCTTCTCTCATCTCTCCTCATCCCACCCCTTACACACCATCAAAGAACCTTCCGTTAGAAGAGGGTAGCATGACGGTCAGAACCAGACAATCCTCTTCACTCCTCATGACGCGTGAGGAGAAACAACACTCTCCTCGTATCCCAAAACATTTAATCATTCCAAGCGCATACCATGCCCTATGCCCGGCTTCCTTCCTCAAGACTTGCCCGAAGCAGTCTATCATACCACGCCTGACGTTCGCGTCAGCCAGCTCATACACGACACTATTCCTAAAAC
>WAPJ01000105.1 GCA_015520785.1 Candidatus Woesearchaeota archaeon | reverse complement strand
GATAGGCGCGCTGCGCACGCGTAAGCCTGACGAGACGCTTCTTCGGCCCGGGAATACTCCCCGCGAGGAGGAGTACCGTGTTCCGCACCACGCCATAATGCGGAATACCCCCCTTCACCTGGACTTCTTCTGGCTTGAGGATGGCGATAATCTGCTTATTCCACTCCGTGCGGAGATGATAGCCTGTCTGGCCTGCGAGCGCGACACGGTACTGTCGCGCGCCCGTCCACGGGCCCAGGTTGCCAGGCCTCCGGCGGCCCTTCTCAGACTTATGACTCTTAAGTGTAATACCAAACCGCTTCACGGGGCCTTGCGTGCCCTTCCCCTTCGTCACCGCGTGCACGTCCACAATATCGCCCGGCTTGAAGACATCCTCCACTGCCAGGTCCTTGCCGAGGAGGTCTTCTGCAGTGGCACGCTGTTCTTCCGGCGTGCCGCCGAGCGCGATTTCGAAGAGTTCACCAGTCTTCTTCCCGATCCCGGTCTTTTCGGGATGCGTGCTCACGAGCAAGCGGTACGCGTCAGCCTCCGGTAATGCTTTCTCGGACGGCTTCTTTGCAAGCGTGCCGCGACGGGCGAGCATGCGCGGTGCTTTCACGACCTTCTCGCCAATAGCGCGGAGCATGCCAGACTCCGTCCGCTTATACGCGCGCACGCCATACACGAAGAGGGGTGGGACTTCAAGGATTGTCACGGGAATACTGATCTCCTCACCCTTCGTGAGGCTGTGCTTCCGATTATCAAGAATAATCGCATGCGTCATGCCAGCCTTATAGCCTGCAAACTCGTGCACGCCAGCCGTTGGCGTGACGCGAGCCCGGACACGGGGTGTTTCACGCTTTGCACGCTTCCGCGGCCAGTATTGCATGCTCCCATGCCTGGGGCTATGTGCCTTCGCCATACAGCATCACAATCATGAATACTCTCATCGTGAGAGTGTTCCACCAGACCCCTCCATCATGAATGAGGGGCATATCCTTGTTTGGGTAAGCGCCTCTATACGGGCGTGCAGGAGGGGAGAAAGCCATACTGGGCTTTAATCCCCGCACCCCTTCTCAGGCGCGCGGAGCGGAAGGGCAGCACAAGGGGTTTTTAAAAGTGATGGTATGGGGATGGAAGACCACATCCATTAGGGTTGGAGCGTGTCGCACGCGGAGCAGGATGTTTCAAGATGCTTGCATTGTGACGTACAGACATATGCAGTCCCATAATGCGTCTTCCCATCAGAACAGGTTCGTGAACACGTGACGAGAGAACAATCATCCTGGCGGCTGCACGCATCCTGGTTATTATTGTTACCATTATTATCACCATTCCCATTAGCGGTATTCGTTGAAGATGAACACTGCGATCCATCCTCATCCCGATATGTCCTCCCGCAAATATCCGTACACAGGCAGATATCCTCCTTCTCACCATCCACGGTTATCGTCTCCCACCGGCATGCATCATCAGCCGGATTCGTATCCTGACAGGAACCGCCAATCTCCGCGAGGATCTGATAGACACCCCCTCCGAGTGATTGGATGCGCGCTGTCTGCGTCAGTTCAACATGGAATTCCTTATTATAAGAAGGACAATCAGAGAAGGGTGCGGTCTTCAAATGATCCCAGGTACAATTAGTATTCCCGCCTCCACACGCGGCGAGGAGGATGAGCACGCCAAGGAGCAGGAGGAAGAGCATCTTCCGGCGCATATCCCTTTTAAATCCCCGAATACTTTTAAATATACGGGGTGGTAAGAAGAAGAATATGCGCGGCCTGGGCATGCTTATCCTCATCCTCACGCTCATCATCCTCCTCATCCTCGCAGGCTGCTCGTCAGGCATTCAAATACCAAAGGAATGTGAATGGTCGAGCATCGCACAGCATGCGCTTACAAGCTGTCCTATCACGAAGAATACACTTGACTCACTCGGACAGGAGGAGGATGTTCATCAGACGGGAAGCATCGTTAAAGTGAAGACAACCATTACGTGTAAGGATACGAATAAGAATGATGACTGGTGTGCGGATGTGAGCCCCATCTGTAATATGCCTCAGCTCACGTATGTAACGACAACATGCGTGAACGCGTGTGGTGAGAGCTATCAGAAGAGCTTCTGGTGCTAGCCCTTCACGAGAAGAGGCCTATCAGCTCATCGCACGCATCCCCTCTAGCAGGGTTGTCTCCTACGCGCAGCTTTCGCGCGTGCTTGGCGTGCATCCTCGCGTGATTGGCCGCTGGCTTGCACGAAGCCCTGGCATGCCTCGCGTGCCGTGTCATCGCGTCGTGCATGCGGATGGGAGGCTTGGCGGGTATGCGTTTGGCGGTCCGCGCGCGAAGCGAGCATTACTTGAAGCAGAGGGAGTACGCTTCTGCACGAGTGAGCGTGTCTGCCCCGAGTCATTCCTCCCTGATGAAACAGTATGGGAACTAGGGGAGCGCGTGCAGCGGGAAGAAGCATAATCATCCTCCATCCCATTCCCCTTTAACGTCTTCGGCGTACGAGTAACCTCTTCTCTTCTCATCTGTCTCTAGGGGCTTCACAACGGATTCCTCCGAGGAAGGGGTTTTACTGGGGGGAGGGATGAAGAAGGGTATTCATCCCAAGAGAGGGTGGAGGATGAATGGGAGGAGATGGAAAAGTAGAGGGGGGATGAGCGTGTGGGAGGAGGATGCTTTTCATCCTAGCCGGGGCTGAAGAGGTTGAAGAAGAAGTCGAGAATCATGTCAAGGAAGCCTTTCTTCTTTTTCCGCTTCGCGGGGTGGCTGACGCTTGTCGCTGAGGGGGTGGTTGTCTCTTCACGCTCATGAGTAGAAGTATTTTCCTGAGGAGGGGTATTCTCTTCGGGAGTGGTTGATGCCTCCTGTCTCCTCGTCTCCTCGGGGGGTGTTCCAAGCGTGTATTCCCATGTGGCGAGGGCGCGTTGACCGGCACCATATACGAGTGCCTGGGTGCGGATGACGAGGTAGGGGCTGACGCGCTTGGCAGTATAACCGTACATGACGTCCATGCTGCTGGTCGGCTGGCGGAGGGTGCGTGTGCTCCCCTCCTGGATGAGTGCGCCTGTGAGCGTGTCATTCAGCCAGAGGACTTGGAGGGGCTGGTCAACATCCTTCCGTGCCTTGAGGGTGACGCTAAAGCTCTCTCCCACGGCCGGATTGGCTGGTGTGATGGTCCGTTGGATGATGAGACTCTCATTCAACGGATGGACGCTCACGCTGAGCGTCTTACGCGTGGTATAGTCCTCGTCAAAGAAGGTCTTATAGGTGAGGATGATCGTCTCGCTCAGCTGGGTGGTATGATTCACGCGTGGATACGTGACGGGGAGGGTGAGGGTTTTCTCCTCGTTTATGCCGATGCGTGGAATGTGAAGGGTCTCATTCTTGAAGCCGATGAGCGTGATCGTGATATTCTTGAAGGCTTTTCCAGCCGTGTTCTTGAGATGGAGGGTGAGTGTATCATCGCTCAGGCTGATGGGCTTCTCGTAGCGTGTGCTGGGGATGAGTTCGAGCGTGCTGCTTGTCCGCGTGTCAGTAAGCGTGATTTTTTCCGTGAGGTTTTCTCCCGCGTAGCGTGTTGTAAGCGTAAGATTGATTGGATACGTGCCACTATAGTAGGCTGTGCTTGTCAGGCTGAAACTCACGGTTTGGTTCGGTGGGAGTGTGAGGTTTGTTAGGTTGTGTGTGAGCTGGAGGAGGCGTGGCCGTGTAAGCTGGAAAGTGAAGGGGAGACTGACTGATGCAATATTCTTCACGCTGATCGTCCACGTGAGGGTTTTACCAACATCCGCTTCTTGCCTTGTATGGGGGATTGTGAGCGTGTAGGGCTTCTGCTGGCTGAGCGTGAGGTCTCTCGTAAGACTGAGGGTCTTCTCCTTATACGTGCCCGTGAGGTTGAAGATGAGTCGGCCGGGAGCATAGTGGATGGGGATTATGGTGAGGCTTACGTTCTCCCCACTCCCTGCGGGGATGGTGCCGAGCATGGCAGTCGCGCTCAGTGGTGTGAGCGTGCAGTGTGGCGTGCACTGGGTGAGTGTGTACGCGGTCGTGTTGAGGCTGACGTGGAGGCTTGTATTCTCGAGCTGCCGGTTACCCGTATTCGTGACTTGTATGAGGATGCTGGCAGGCTGGTTGAGAAGAACATCACCTGGAGGATGAATGGTAAGACTGGGGCTGGGGCCGAGCTGTTCCGTCTGGATGAGGACAGCTCGTTCAATCCCTCCCGTTGCTGTTGAGCGCGTATGCTCCGCATCCTCAAAGGGTGCGACGTCCGCATAGCAGAAGCGGATGAAATTGATCTCGTCACACTCGTGGAGGCTGAGGAGGCGGCTTGTCCCATTCGTCTGGACGAGGAGTGAAGCATAATCCTTGGAGACATGCACGTAGTATGTGTCACTCCCGATCGTGAGCGGTTGGCCTGAGAAGACCCAGTGGTCTTCGATCGTCGCGGAGACGAAGGGGATGATGAGGAGGGTGAGGAGGATGAGAGCGTATCCGCGCATAGGCTTACCACCACGCATGGTTTTTTCTTAAGGTTTACTCTCTCACGCGCGAGGAGGAACGCGACGAGGGACGTGTCTTCACCCTTTTCTCCTTACTCGTCTCATCATCCCTCAGCTCTCCCCCATCATCCACGCTTTCGTCCTCTTCTCTCCATCCGATCCTCCTTCTCATTTTTCTCATTGTTCATCTCATTATTATTTCTTATGCTTTATGGAAGAAAACTTTTCAAGGAAAAGGGAGAGGGAGCGAAGAAGGATGGAAGAGAAGGAGAAGCGTACAGAGGCTGGAGGAGGGGGGAAGCGCATGTCTTAGACGATGCGGATGAGCCTGCAGTCGGGCGTGACTTCAATGAAATGCTTTGCTTTCCGCTCGCGGAAGGCGAGACACTGATTCTCGGGCTGATCATCCACCGCCTGACGAGGCTGATGAGCAACGTCACACACCCAGTCTGGATAGTCTTCTAATGGATCAGCAAGGCACTGGCTGATGAGCGTGATGTTCGCTTCGCGTGCCTGCTGGCAGAGGCTGATACACGCTTCCGCTGGACTGGCATACCTCATCTCTCCTCGTGGTGATGAGGGAGGAGAGGATGAAGACGTGTTTGTGCATGCGCTGAGGATGGGAAGCATGATGAGTGTGAGGATGAAGAGTATGGGGGCGTGTCGAGATCGCATATGCTTCCCCCTCCTCTTAGCGTTTACTTCTTCTTCGTTTTCTTTTTGGAGGAGGTTTTTGAGGGAGTTTTCGTCTTCGCTGATCGTGTTGTCTTCGCCTTCCCTGACGCTCGTGTACGCGTGCTCTTCGTCGTGCGTGCAGGCTTTGCTCGTGTGGAGGCTGTTTTCTTTGTGCTCGTCTTCGTCGTCTTGTTTGTCCGGCTCTTTTTCTGCCCGGTTGTTCGTGATGCTTTCTTCTTCACAGTCGTCTTCACGGTTTTCTTCCTTGCGCTTGAAGCCGTCTTCTTCTCTGAGGCTTTGGTTACACGCATTGTTTTTGCCTTTTCAGTCTGCTCTCCTCGTGAGGCTGAACGCTTCGCTCGTTTTGATGAAACAGGAGTCGTTCCCGTTGTTGAACGAGGCTGCGATAAGGAGAGGCTCTCCTGTCGGGCGCGTGCTGATCGTCGCGCGGCTTTCTCTTCTGCTTCCGCCTGACGGACGAGCGCGTCAAGCCGGTCGAGCGCATGATAGTAGCGTCGTTCTATTCCCTGGAGGAAGGACGTGTCAATCCCTGCTTCCGCGAGGTAGATGCTGAGGCGTCTGAAGGATGCTTGGATCTCATCATGCAGGCTCATGCACGACCACCCGTCAAGCGCTCGAGAATCTTAAGGGCTTCTTCAAGCAGGTCGAGTTCCTTGCCGAGGCGTCCAGCGGCTTTGACAGCCTCATCACGCAAGTGTGGCTTATCCTTAAGGATGCGTGCGGCACGCTTCACATACGCATCCGTAAGCTCGTGGAGATGCTCAAGCTCCCGCCAGGCTTCGCGGAGATGATAATCGCGGACAAGCTGCATGCAGGGTTTAACGCGACAGGGGCTTTTAAGCTTACTGTCATTCCTCGCATGGGTTTGCAGTCCTTTTTTCCTCACCCATCCCGTCTTTTTTAAAGAAGTGTGGTCTTCCCGCTGGCAAAAAGCGTGTAAAAACAGCATCTTCATCTGATTAGAAGAAAAGGAAGGAGGATGAAAGGTAGGAGGAAAAAAGAGAAGAATCTTATGAGGTGACGGTGAGAATGGTACGGATTCATGCTGTCGGTGGCTACGGGCTCGTGGGGAGGAATATGACCGTCTACGAGTTCGAGGATACAGCGATCGCGGTTGACCTCGGCATCCACCTGGATAATTATATCACGTATACAGAGGCGGAGCCGAGCAGGACGTATATTGACCGTGAACTCCTCCAGCAGCTTGGCGCAGTGCCTGACATCCGCCAGCTTGGGAACGTCATGGAGAAAGTGGAAGCGATTCTTCTCACGCACGGGCACTTGGATCATGTTGGCGCGGTACCATTCCTTGAACGCGCCTTCACGGCTGAGATTATCACGACACCCTTCACCGCGGAGATCGTGCGCACACTCGCGAGGGATACGGGCGTGCGGCTCAAAAACCCGCTTCGCGAAGTAGCACCGGGCAGTACGTTTAGCGTGGGGAGTGTGCGCGTGACACTCATCCCCGCGCCACATAGTATCCCTGAGACGATGCTCATCCTCCTTGAAAGTCCTGAGGGCGTGTTCTTGCATGCGACTGATTTTAAGCTTGACCAGAAGCCTGGGATTGGCAGGCCGCTCAACTTTAAGCCACTGGAAAAGTATGCTGGAAGGTATGATGCGATCATTCTTGACGTGTTGAACGCGGAGGATGAGACGCGCACGCCGAGCGAGAGTATCGCCCAGGCAATGCTTGAAGACACGCTCCTGCAGAAGGAACTCCGGGATAAGGGGATTATCGTGACAACGTTCAGCAGTCATATTAGCCGGTTGAGAGAGATTGCACGCGTCGCGCGCAAGCTTAAGCGGAAGCCCGTCTTCATCGGGCGGAGCCTGGAGAAGTATACGCGTGCCGCGGAGCGGAAGCACGTGACCGTGTTTGATGACGTTGAGATTATTGGGATGAGCCGGAAGGCGCGCGCGTATTTGAAGAAGATTCACGCTGAGCGGGAGAAGTATCTCGTCGTCATGACAGGGCATCAGGGCGAGCCGGGGAGCGTGCTTGAACGCGTCGCGCGGCGTGATCTCCCCTACCCATTGGATGAGCGGGACGTGGTGATTTTTAGCTGTCGGACGATCCCGACGGAGAAGAACATGCGGAATCGTGAAGTCCTCGAGGAACTCCTCAGCCGGCAGGGCGTGCGCATCTATAAGGACGTGCATGTGAGCGGGCATTTGAGCGGTGAGGATCATCTCACGTTCATCAGCCGGCTCAAGCCCAGGCGGATCCTCCCGACGCATAGTAGTGTGAGCACTGCGAAGGCCTTCCAGCAGCTCATGCGCAAGCTCTCGTATGAGCCAGCGCAGATCCCCATCCTCGTTGAGGGGGATACGCTCACCATCCCGCAGGAAGAGTAAGCAGTCTCTTCCAAAACCCTTTTCCATTCTCATAATCCCATCTTTCTTCTTAACCCGAACCCTTTTGAGCTTCCTCATTCAGGGAAGGAGGGAAAAGAGGGATGCTGAGGAGAGGAAAGGAGAAAGAAAGGGAAGCTGCATACCGAATGGTTTTTGAAAAAGCAGGAGAATGCTGCGTGAAGGAGAAGGAAAAAGGTGAGGATGGATGAGCACGCTCGGACTCATCATTTCCAGTACGTTCCTCGTGAGTCTTATTGCTTTCCTCGTGATCATCACGGCTAACGTCCTCCGGAAGTATACGCATCAGCTCATCGCGTATGCGAGCGGGATCATGCTCACGGCAGCAGTAACACATCTCATTCCTGAAAGCCTTGAAGGCCTCCATTCAGGCCTCCCAGTCCTCACGGGTTTTCTCATCTTCCTCCTCCTTGAGAGTGTCTTCCACTGGCATCATTGTGGTGATGAATCCTGCGGCCAGGAGAAGCATCTCGGCTGGCTCGTGCTCTTAAGCGATACCTTCCACAATTTGACGGATGGCGTGCTCATCGCGGCAGCATGGCTGACAAGCCCCCTGGCCGGTTTGAGCACAACACTCGCCGTGGCAGCGCATGAGATCCCCCAGGAGGTGAGTGATTATGCCATCCTCCTCCATAGTGGTTTTAGCAGGCTTGGCGGGGCAGTCGCGAATTTCATCAGCGGACTAACGGCGATCATTGGGGGTATCCTCGCCTTCTTCCTGCTTGAACGCGTTGAAATGCTCATCCCCTGGTTCCTGAGTATTGCCGTGGGAGGCTTCTTGTATATTGCAACAGTCGACCTCCTGCCGGAGGTGAAGCATCACGTCCAGACGCGGAAGCATGT
>WAPJ01000104.1 GCA_015520785.1 Candidatus Woesearchaeota archaeon | reverse complement strand
GAACGCTAACACATTATACGCACCATACAACGACAACGGAAAACCATACTGCGAAAAACCACCCACAAAACCACCCAACTCAGGAAAACGAGAACCCACACCAGTAAAAGAATACCGCCCACCAAAAACACCACCCCTACCATCAGAAGAAGCCAACACACTCAAACTCCCATTCACACTAAAATCACCACCACCAAAATCACCACCAAGCACACCAGGCTTAATCTGCTCCGCAGGATGCCAGACTAATGGCGTAGCCGCAAGCACGACAGGCAGGAGCATGCTAAGAACGAGGATAACCAGCCTCCTCATACGCGAGAATCAACACACCTCTTATTTTTAAAATTTATGATGTGGAATGTTTTGGGGGTTGGAGGAGAGATGACTGATAGAAGAAGGAGAAGAGGAGGAATGCTCTGGGAGGGCAACGTGGAGGAGCCGTGACGAGGAGAAGCGTGAAGATACGGGAGGGCTTGGTGAACGCTCAGGAGCATAACGCGTGGGAGAATCGGAAGATGAAAGCATTAATCAGACAGGAGGAAGATGCGCGTTCCCCACCCCGTTCTCATCTTATTCGTATGGGAAGGAGCTTCTCCCTCGCTCACATACCTCCCATGTTCTTCCATCATAAAGTCTTACTCGTATGAGTAGGGATCAGCTCCTCTAGAAGATACGGTAAAAAGAAAGGGGATGGGAGGATAATCCTCCCGAAGAGTAAAGAAAGGATATGAGTGGAGTGAAGGAAGGGATGAAGAAGAGGGGGATAAGAGGAAGGGAAGTGTGGGAGGGTTGGATTAGTCCTTTGTGATGAACTGGTCTGTCAGCTCGTCTACTTCCCGGAGGATTTCCTCGGCCGTCTTCACTCTCCGCAGGGTGTTCTGCCGGCCACAGTAGGGACAGTCCTTGGGGATGCGCTTCTGCACGTCAAAACTATACCCGCACACGGTACACTTGACTCGCATAAGGAAGCGTCTAACATCTCATTCCTTATAAAGCTTATTCTCCCTCTGGGGGGGTTTTGGAGGAGGAGTATACGTGATAATCATGATGGATTTCATCCTCTTCAGGTAAGGATCATATGCTTTTTCCGTTTTATCACCGAGAGGGAGAACTGCTCGTCAGAAAGGGGAGGAGAATAGGGGAAGAGTGGGAGGAGTGAGTATTCCCTCCTTCTACTAACCCCTATCTCTTTTTCTCCTGCTCATCTCCTGCTCGAGGAAGACACGCCTCACGTAAGGAGGAGAAGTGATGAAAAGAGAGGGGAGGGTAAAGGATAAAACCCGTGTACGGAGGAGAAGGAAGAGATAAGGGTGATGAGAAGGAAAGCCAAAGAAGGGGTTTGAGAAGAAGGGTTTTACTTGCCATGATGCTTCCGCGCGTTCGCGCTCGGCCTCACTTTTTCCGCTCCTTTCCCTTTCCAGCGGAGGCCTCGCATCCTCCGACCAGCACTTGTCAGTCCTCTAAACGCGCGGCCACGCTGCCGTGCAACGCCAGAAAGCTGTTTATCCGCTTTCACGGCGGGATGCTCCCTGTCAATGAGGATGATCTCATACCAATTGTACGTGCCATCCTTCGCGAGGAAGTAACTATTCAGGACTTCCATGTTGGGATGCTTCCGTGCGGCGCGTTCCTCCGCAATAACCTGATAGTTCTTCTTCAGCGTAAGCTTGTTTGTCATCCGCTTCGGCCGCCGGCCGCCAGCGGGGAAGGGCTTGCGCTTGCCGCCACGCTTCACACGCTGTCGCACAATGATCACGCCCTGCTTGGGCTTCCAGCCGAGGCTTCGCGCACGATCCAAGCGTGTTGGCCGTTCAAGCCGCAGGGTTGCTGGTTCTCGCCGGAGTTGGATGAGCAATTGGCGGTAGCGGTCGCGCATATTCCTGCGTGGATTCTTCCAGACCTGGCGGATATACTTGTACATGCCCATACTCTTTTCACCTCACAAAAACCCCCTCGTGTTCCTCCTCTTTTCTTCTCCTGTTTTCGAGGTTGGGCTGTCAGTGGAGATTCACCCTTTCCATTGGCACATGTCTCCTCCAGCCCACCAGACCAGGGGGTTTTACCAGGCTGGACACACACCATCTTTTTAAAAATACCCTTCAGGAAGCTGCTCAAATTGTCCTACCAACCAGGACATTTTCATATAAAATTGTCCTAGTAGCACAGACAATTTTATATACTGAGTTTTTCCTTCTCGCCTTGCATGGTTGACCGGCTCCGCTTCCTCAGCATTCTCCGCGAACAGCAGGAATGGAAGGAACGCGCATTCTATCCGCGTGAGCTCACACTCCCCGTCACGCAGCGCATCCTCACCCTTATCGGCCCCCGGCGGGCGGGCAAGACAAGCCTCCTCCTCGCACACGCACACAAGACCCGGGGGTTGTACCTCTCGCTTGAAGATCCCCGCCTGGAAGGCTTACAGGGAAAGGACCTGCCAGACATGCTCCGCTTCGCGCTCAGCATGCTGCCTGCAGACTGGCTCTACCTGGATGAGATTCAAAACCTTCCCGGCTGGGAGCGTGCCGTCCGCCTCGTGCATGATACGACCCGCGCGCATATCGTGCTGACCGGCTCGTCAAGCCGCCTCCTGAGCAGGGAGATTGCCACAAGCCTCAGGGGGCGGAGCATGAGCCGCATCCTCCTCCCCTTCAGCTATCGTGAAGCGCAACGTGTGAAACGACTCACGCTGGAAGACTACTGGGAGGAGGGTGGTTTTCCAGAAGTCGTGCTCGGCCAGCTCACGCCAGAAGAATTTGCACGCGAGTATATTGACGTGCTCGTCATGCGCGACCTGGTTGAACGCTACGCGCTGAGACGGCCGAGGCTCATGCGTGCGCTCGTCAGTCTCCTCCTTGATGCGAATGCGCGTGAAATCACGGCTCGGAGGCTGGCGGAACGCCTCCGGGAAGCATTCCATACGAGTAAGGAGACCGTCTACACGTATCTTGAATATGTTGAGGAGGTCTTCGCCTTCTTCTTCCTTGAACGCTACGCAATGAAAATGCATGAGCGTCTCCGCTGGCCGCGGAAAGTCTATGTGATAGACCCCGTCCTGACACGGCTTGCACGGCAAACACCCGACAGGGGACGGCTTGTTGAAACGCTTGTCTTCCTCGAATTCATGCGCATGCGAAACACGCATCCCCTCCTCCGTCTCAGCTATTGGCGTCACCAGCAGGGAGAAGTTGATTTTATCATTGACGGTCTTGCACACCGCCTCCTCATCCAGGTGACGCTTACGAGTGAGCTTCCTGATCGTGAAGTGCGAGGATTGAAAGCCTGCCTGCGAGAGGTTGATGGCGTGCCACTCGTCCTCGCACCCCTCCCTCCGGGAGAGATAGATGTCGGCGGGAGGAAGGGTTTTATCCTTCCACTCGACCAGTTCTTCCAGCAGCCCGAGCAGACGCTTGAGGATGCTATCAGGCTCGCCTAGCCGTTTTCCTGCACGCGTACACGCGATAGCCACTCTCCCGCTCCACTGTCTCGCAGGGAATACCCATTTCTTGGAGGCGTGTCATGATGGTTTTCCCTCCCTTCTGATGGCGTCCAACCCAGAGGAGCATGCCCTGCGGAGTGAGATGCTCCCACGCCTCCCGGAGGATATGAATAACGGTGTTCCGTCCCGCATGGTAGGGTGGATTCGTGACGATCAAGTCAAAGGTTGTCTGCACGCCTGTGAGGCCGTTCGCGCGGAGGACCGTGCAGGATATGCCATTCTGCTCGCAATTCCGACTGGCGAGGCTGACCGCCCGAGGGTTTATATCAAGCAGCCAGACGTCAAGGCTGGGATGCTTCTTCTTGAGGAGGATGCCGAGGATGCCTGTGCCACAGCCGAGGTCGAGCGCGCGCTTCGCATCCTCCGGCATAAGCGTAAGCATCGTGCGTGCAAGCAATGCAGTGCCAGAATCCAGGCCCTTCCGGGCGAACACGTTCCTCGCAGTCGTAATACGGAGGGTTTCATCACAACATGTTATCGTAAGGGTTTTCTCCTCGGCTGGCGTGTCAGGCGTTTCAAAATAATGGCTCATACGGAAGGATGCATACTCTCCCTCTTTAAAAGAACGCGTGTGAAAAAAGATAAAAAAGTTCAGTGGTAATGAACAAAAAACAGGAGGAATGTTCAGTAGTACTGAACAAAAATCGTTGAAAATGTTCATTAGTAATGAAAAGTTTTTAAATAAGGGTTCATTCTCTCAGAGTATGGTGACTCTCCCTCTCCTCCGGCTGATTATTGATGAGCATACGCGTGAGGGAGAACGCCTCCGGGAGAAACAGCAGATCATCCCCCGTGAAATCCGCATTCCCCCCGAGAGTGGGCGCGCCATCATCCTCACCGGCCCGCGGAGAGCGGGAAAGTCAACCCTCGCCATGCTCAGCCGGCCAGACTATGCGCGCGTCTCCTTTGACGATCCACGCCTCCTCGACTTTACCGCACAAGACTATCCCCTCCTGCTTGACGCGGCACGCCTCGTCAAAAACCCGCTGAAGGGGCTTATCCTCGATGAAATCCAGCTCGTCCCCCACTGGGAGCGCATGATCGCACGCCTCCTCACCGAAGTAT
>WAPJ01000103.1 GCA_015520785.1 Candidatus Woesearchaeota archaeon | reverse complement strand
GGAAGAATGATTTCATCATGAGCGCTGTGAAGAAGAGGTTTCGCAAGCCATAGGCCTCCGCGTAGACGCCCCAGAGGGGTGATGCAAGGCCAACACCCGCGATGAAGAGGAAGAAGAAAAGGGGATAGAGGCTGAGTGGTACTTCTAGTACGCTGAGCCGATAGCTGGGGAGGAGGCTGCCGACGATGCTCGCGCCCATCGCGCTGATGAAGGCGAAGAGGAGGAAGGCGAGACGATATCCTCTTGGGAACGCGTAGCGGATGGGATGCTGGATGACGCCCTTCACGTCAGGCAACTGGAGGGTTTCACGCACGTCCAGGAGTTTGAAGAAGAGGATAATGCTGAAGATGACCGGGTAGAAGACGCGTTCTGGGAGGATATTGCTCAGGGCGGAACCGGTGAGGAGGGCGATGAGCGTTGCAATAAAAGTAAGCCCTTGCCGGTAGCCGAGATAGGAACTATCATTCCGGGGTAGCATGGTGTGGACGAGCACGGTGCTACTGCTCGCGATGAGCTGGCCGGTGAGGAAGAGGATGATGCTTGGGAGGATGCTCAGTGCGGGATGAATAAGAAGGAGGAGGATTGCGGTGAGCATGCTGAGGAAGCCGGTGAGCGTGACAAGCCGGTACAGTCTCGTCTCGTCCTTCAGCCAGTAGTGGATGTTCCGAATGAAGGGGAGGAGGAGTCCGCTCACGGCGCCGGGGAGACGGGTGATGGCGGCGACCATGCCCGCGCTCGCGCCAGCAGCGACTGCGAAAGCCCCGAGGTAGACCCAGTAGAGCGTGTCGGCAATGCTAAAATAGATGCCTTCAAGCGTAAACGCGTGGAGGAAGCGTTTGAGGAGGGACGCGTCTCCCCGTCGTTCTCGCGTCGTATAACGCGTCTGCGATTCCTTCTCCGCCTCAACCCGTTCCGTCTGGACCTGCTTCTTCTCATGATGGTTCATACGCGGATCACACTCGGGTAAGCGTGATGATGATTTTCCTCCTATAAGCCTTCTTTCTCAATGAGGGGTATGTTCAGTGTATCATCTTCTCCCTGCGGAGTAAGGGTTTTTCTTTCCGAAGAGAGGGTGGACTGATGACTGGGATGATGCGGGAGGGTTATGCTTTGTCTTGATGCTTCTCCTCGCGCTGTTTGAGACTGACTTCCTCGCGGAGGAGGACAGTGTAGGGGATGAGCAAGCGGAAACCAGGCTGTTCTTCTACGATGATGTTGAAGAGGTTGACATCCGTGATCGTGTAGGCCTTCCCGCGGAGGATGATCACGTCCCCCTCGCGGAAGACGTGCCGCTGCTGGAATGCAAGGCTGAGGAGGATGTTCGGCCACACATCCCTGAGGAGGAGGAGGATGCCGATGAGGAGTGCGATGAAGAGGAGTGTGCTGAGGAGGCTGATGAGGAGCATGTTCATGCCGAGAATGCCAAGGCTAATGTTGAGCGTGATGAGGAACACACCGAGCTGGACGAGGCCTGCAAGCATCTTGATGAGATCCCAGCGTGGCGTGAAGGTCTTCCGCCAGAGCCTCCCCAGCCTGAGTCGGCTGAGAAGCCTGCCTGTGAGGATGTAGGCTGCACGGCTGAGGAGTGTGCCGAGGAGGAAGACGGCCGCTGCAAGCGCGAGACGCTCAGTGAGGAGCATAGGGATAATCACCATGCGATGGAGAGAGGATAATCCATCCATTCCTTCTCTCTATGAGAAGCGTGCAACAATCCGCCCCTCTTTAAAAATACGTATGGTGCCACCACTACTACTCACAACGATCGCAAGCGCTTCTGGCACGGCCTTGGTGAGGCTGGCCGCGCTCGTATGCCGCGTGCCAAAACCAGGGAGGACGACGGGCTCAAAGCCAGGGGGGAGGGTAATCATTGCACCAGCAGTAATAATCGTCCCATCCGTATCGATCAGGAAGGCACCATCCAATTGTGCGAAGTTCTTCACCGTCTCCCAGACGTCTTCACGCGTAATATTCCGCTCCTCCGGAGGATAATGCATGAAGGGGTTGAGGATGATCTGCCGCAAGTAGGGTTGTATCTTCTCCTTCGGACCGAGGAGGAATGTCGCGCCAACATGCTTCCCCTCTCTGCCTTCAAGCGCGATCTCGCGTGCGACGCGGAGCGTATTCTCCACGACCTCAACGGGGCTGTGTGTGGCAAGCTGCTGGACGTGCAGTTGGAAGAAGACATCCTTTATATTAACGATGATAAGCGCGCTTGGCACGCCGTGAATGATCCGTCCGCTCATGGTGAGGATAACCCGGTCATCCTTGGTGAGGAGACGTCTCGCCACTGCCGATGCGAGAATATCCTGGAGTGGAATGCCCGAGGGATGCCGGGGGAGGCTGATGGTAAAGCTTGTCGTGCTCAGACTCTCATCCTGCCTGCGGAAAATGGTGAGCTGCGCATGCTCCTCATCCAGTGGCTCGACGGTGACGATCACATTCCCCTCGCCCTGCGTGAGGAGGCTTAAAGCTGTTTCACTGAGGAGGTCTTCTACACGCTTGCTCGTGCCAAGCGTCTCGGCGACACGTTTAATCTTATCACTCACGCGCTGCGGCTTGCTCAGTGTTTGCGTGATCCCCTCCCAGATGTGCCGAGGGATCTGCTTGACAGGCTGGAATGGATGCATACGGGATCGTTCACCTCTCACGGAGTGTTAACGCGTTTGAGCATGCTCCGACGAACAGGGGGAGGAGTCTCGTTCCCTTTTATCCTCTCAACCCCTAATCCTCAAACTATATAAATATTAAGGATGGTGGAGGGGGAGAGAATAAGAGAAGGAGAAGAGAATGATGCGTGGAGACGAGAAGGGGATGATCCGCATGATCCTGATTGATGGTGCGCATGGTGGCGGTCTCGTGCTCAGGATGAGTCTTGCCCTAAGCATCCTCCTCAACCAGGCGTTCACTATTCGGAATATTCGCGCGTCACGATCCAAGCCCGGCTTGCAGGCACAGCATCTCGCCGCAGTCCGGCTCGCAGCAGCATACGCGAAGGCACACGTCACCCCTATAGAAAGGGGGAGTATGGAGCTTACCTTCACGCCCGGGAGAGAGCGTGAGCATCATCTTGAAGCCGCCATTCCCACCGGGGGGAGTAGTATGCTTGCCTTCCAGCCACTGCTCGCACCCTTCTTCCTCGAGCCCGGCCGGAAGCGGGCTATTCTCATCGGAGGGACGGACGTGCCCCGCGCACCAAGCCCGGACTATGTGCGTGACGTGATCAGCCCACTCCTCAGCATGCATGGCAGGATGGACGTGCGCGTTCAGCGTCGTGGCTATCTCCCAGCGGGTGGTGGACGGGTTGAGATCACCATGGAAAGCCAGTATACGCCAGTAGACGCGACCGCACATCCCCCCATGGAAGCGACGTGCGATGAGAAGCTCATCATGGAAGGCATTATCCTCCGTGCCACGGCGGACGCGCGGCTCGCCTCGCGGAGCGTGCTTGAACGCTTGGAACGCTACGCACGGATGAAAGCAGCCGAGCATGGCGTCACGCTCAGCCAGCAGGTCCAGTACGTGCAGGCAGCCTCGCCCGGTGGGGGCATGACGATTATTCTCCAGCACTCACAGGGGAGGCTGGGTGAGAGTCACGCGTTCATCCCCCATCAGCCCGTGGAACGCATCGCGCGGCACGTATTCACACGCTTAGAGGAACAATTCACGCTCGGCTGCCGTGTGGACGTGCATGCGGCCGACATGCTCCTCGCATTCCTCCCCTTCCTCGGCGGGAGGCTGTGCAGCCTGGCAACAGCGCATTATCGTGCAGGCTTGTACGTGCTCAACCAGTTCCTCCCCGGGAGGGTGCGTGTGGAGACACGTGAAGCGCGCGATCAGCAGATCATCTGCGCGCACATCCCGCGTGAGGAACGCGTCCAGCCCTCCCTCCACGCGAAACGATCATAGAGAGAAGGGGGAGTCTTCAGAATGAAATGAGGAATGAGAAGAGAGGAAAGGAGGCTAGCGTAACATTCACCTTCAATAAGAATACTCCTCCCCCGGAGAGAGAGGGGGATGAGAGGAAGGAAAAAAGAAAACCAAATGAAGAATAGAAGAAAAAGAATAAAGAAAAGAAAAAGAGGGAGAATGGATGATGCGAATGGGAAAGCCGATCACGCTCCGCGTCCTGCAGGACATTGACTCCACGCCCCGACGCGTCATCCGACGGCTCATCACATGGCTCGCAGCGGGCGCGACGAGCGAGGACGTGCTCATCCTGAATGGGGATCTCGTCGGGAAGATACCGTATGGTCGTGATGAGGCTTATAGGCTGCGGGAGAATACGCGCTGGCTCGGGAGGATGATTTATGATTCCTTCCCATGGGGGATGCATGTGCTTGTTAATCTGGGGAATTGGGATGGTCCGTGGACGGTACGCATCCTCCGCAAACAGTTGGGAAAACGGTTTCGGCTGAGCACAGCGCTTGACGAGACGAGCCATACGATCCGCGGGGTACGCTTCGTCTATCATCCCTTCGGGGATCGTGCATCACCCGCTAGGCCGAGCTTCTCGCTCGGCATTGGCGTGAGCATGACACGCGAGCATGCGGAAGACTATTTGGAAGCGCTCATGCCCTTCTATCCAATCAGACCCCTCCGGGGAGAACGCAAAGAGCGGATTGTCTGGACGAGGTATGATCAGCAGGCGGGCATCTATGAGTATGAGCATCTCAAGCTGGGGAAGCGCGAGTATGTGCTTATCACACCGAAGAGTATGGAGCGCGCGTATGCACGCTCACTCCGGGGGAGTATCCTCCTCACGCATATCCCACCATTCACGCATACCCCCTGCGACAAGGCTGTCTTCTACTGGCGGCGCGCGTCGGATCAAATCGTAAGCATAACACCCGCCTACCTCATGGCTCCCCGCGAAGCGGAAGTGGAGGGCTATCAGCTTGGGAAGAGGCATGCGGGGAGTAAATGGTTACGCCGCGTGCTGGAAGCATACCCTCCACAACTCATTCTGAGCGGGCACGTGCATGAAGCCGCTGGCTGTCTCAGCATGCTCACGCTCGGGAGTGTCCGTGTGCCCATCCTGAACGCGGGGAGTGGTGTACTCTACGCGCGTAAAGGCAAGCCTGGCGCGGCATGTCTTATGATACGGGATGATACGCTTCATGTGAGTTTCCTTACACGAGGAGGCGTGGTTGAACGATCCGCACGCCTCCCCCACGTCTAATCGGAGGCTTTTTGTATGCATACGCTCTCCAACCATTTCAGAAGAAGTGGCAAAAAATTCTTCTCCCAAGGGTGAATGTGGATGCGCAAAAGGAAAAGAGAAGGGGATCGGATAGGAAGACTTGTCAAGAAGAGTCTCATGCTCCTCGCACGTGACGTGACAAGCCTTGGTAGTTTCTGCTGTAGCATGATCATCCTCATACTCCTCCTCATCCTCACGCCCCGTCTCGCATTCCAGTATGGCGTAAGCCTCGTGCTCGTCATGCTAATCATTCTTCTTATTCGGAGTGTGTATTATAAGCCACGACCAGAGCCACACGCGTATCACGCCTGGTGGGAGCGTTTGGATGCGGCAAGCTTCCCGAGCATGCACGCGGCGCGCACAGCACTGCTCATCCCCCTCGCTTTACAGTACTCCTCGCTGCTTGGCCTGGTCGCGATCGTCGTTACACTTCTCATCGGGTGGAGCAGGGTCTTCCTGAAGAAGCATGACGTGCTTGACGTTACTGCGGGCATCCTCATCGGCCTACTCGTCAGCTGGCTGATCATACACCTCTCTGGGTAAAAGAACGCATCCTTCTTCTCCCAGCATACCCTTCACCTTTGTCCCCCCTTCTCTTCATGATCATTGTTTTACGAGGACCCAGGGGTAATGTGGAGAAGAAAGGAAGGTTTAAAGAAGAGGAAAAACCATCAGAGGGACTGATGCGGGATGGGTAAGGAAGAAGACAAGCATTCGCATGAGGAAGCATGGATAGAAGGAATACTCCATATCCCGCTCCGCGACGAGCTGAGGGAGAGTCTGCGCATCCTCCTTCCGGGGGGCTGGGTGGGGAGGCGCGCCTGGTATGAGGCACGCGTGAATGATACTACGCTTGAAATCCGGTTTCGCGTGGCGGATGCGACCGCGTTGAAAACACTCATGAGTAGTCTTGCGCACACGCTCCGCGGCGTGGAGGGTGTTGAGGAAGCGTTGCGAGAAGCATGAGGCTTTTTAAGCGGGTGGGGCTTGCCGCATTGCTATGAAGCGTGACGAGGCGTTCCGCGCCTTGCAGCGGCTTGACCGGCAGGTGCAGCAGGTCGTGCAGCAGCGGAACGCGTATGAGGCACAGTTGGACGAGGTGCGTGAAGCCCTCCGCCTCCTCCGGGAGACGAGTGGGCGGGCGTATAAGATTATTGCCAACCTCCTCGTTGAGGAATCGCGCGAAACGCTCATCAGGGAATTAGAAGAGCAAGTGAAGAAGCTGGAACAGCGGATGAGCCTGTTGAACGCGCAGGAGGAACGTCTCGTCAGGGAGATGCAAGCCTATCAGGAAAAGCTGAAGGGTGGTGGGGATGGAAGCGCTTGAAGAAGCTATGAGCATCCTGGAAGAACTCCGGGAGGATACGACGCTGCCGAAGAGTATTCGCGTACAGATCGAGGAGATTATCGCGAATCTGAAGGACGAGTCCGCGGAGCTTGCCATCAGGCGTGATCGTGCGCTCGCGACGATTGAAGAACTGAGCATGGAGAGTACGCTTGAAGCGTATACGCGCACGCAACTCTTCTATATTGTCAGCCTCCTCGAGAGTCTTGGCGAGTAGGAAAAACACTTCCACGCATTCTTCTAGACTCGGATCGTCTCACAAATCCCATTCCACCTCAATCTCTTTTCTCTTCACGCTCTCCTCTTCTCCCCCCCTTTCCATGAGGGATATACTGGGAAGGATAACCATTCTCATCCAAAAAGAGGGAGGGGGATAAGGAGAAAGAGAGAAAAGAGGGAGAAGTATGGGAGGATGATTGGAGGGGGGATATGAGAGAAAAGTAAAGAGGGGAGAGACGCTTTAGACTGC
>WAPJ01000102.1 GCA_015520785.1 Candidatus Woesearchaeota archaeon | reverse complement strand
TCCACGCGTGATGCACGCCGAACACGCGCGTGAGAATCCGATCAGCCTCGCTGCTGTGGGGCGTGTGGATGATAAACCTGCCCTCGGCACGCTCAATCCTCACAGTCATTCCTCGCGCCTGGACGTGCGCGCTGAGATTCTCGGCGAGACGGCGTTCAAACCATCCTCGCTTCTTCCCCTTGAGCATGACTTCATGTGCTACTGCGGTATAGCATGCTTCAGGCTTCACGTGTGGCATACGCGTGGGGGACGTGCACGTGTGTTTTTTAATCACGCGCTTCACTCAACCATGATATGATGCAACGGAAAGACGATCCTCCATCCTTTATCCTCACGTTCCTGAGCGGTCTGCTCCTCCCCTGGATACTCCTCCTCGCATTCCTCCTCAACCCCTTCCTCCAGCATCTCATCCTCCTCACAACCACACCCAACGCGATCCATACGCCACGGGGCATACTCCCAGCAGACGTGCTGCACGCGCAAACACTCCTCTTCACCATTCTCGCTCCATCAGCACTCCACACGTTCTATCCTGACAGGACCGTCCAACACTTACGGGATGTCCAGTCACGCCTCACCATCACGCTCATCCTCCTCGCCCTCAGCCTTCTGCTTATCAGCCGGTGGAAACCAGCGCGGAGCGGCATGCTCATCAGCCTTACCATGATGCTCGTCCTCAGCCTCCTTGCCATCACCGGCTTCAACCAGTTCTTCACAGTCTTCCATGAGACCTTCTTCCCCATGGGGAATTATACGTTCCCCCTTACAAGCCTGATCAAACACCTCTATCCGGACGCGTTCTTCCAACGCCTCCTCATCACTGCAGCGAGCATGAGCTTCTTCTTCTCACTCCTCTTCCTCAAGAAGCATGGAGACGAGGCTTCTTCCCGCTAGTATCCTTCACTCCTTTACCATATTCTTTCCACTTCTCCATATGCGTATTCTCCATCCTGAACCACCCCTGATGAGAAGAAAGAACTGTGGATAGGATACGGAAAGGTGATTGGAGAAGGCGTTGATTGGAAGGGTGGGTGAATGTGAGTGGATAAGATAAAAGAATGGGTAAGAAAAGATGCGGGGAAGTATGAATTGTTTTTCCTTCACGCTCCCTTCACTTCTCCTGCTGCCTGTTTGAGAAGCTTCAGCAGTTCTGCTGGCGTTCCTACCTCGTCTGGCAGCCTGTCAAGCAGTCTGCTTATGGGCGTGCCTTCTACTTCAATGCTCACGCCTTCAAGCCGCTCCTTAATCTGATCCTTGCTTGCGGGGAAGTCAAGGCCTTTCAGCTTGAGGAGCACAATCCCAGCCCAGAAGACGTTCAAGAGTTCGAGCTCCTCGCGCGTGAGGCTGACGCGTTCCTGGAGTTCGCCACGCCGCTTCAAATACTCATACGCGAGCCGGGCGAGACCGCCAGCCTTATGCTCATCAACCTTCTCCACCCTCCCCTCAAGATAGGCTTTTACTTCCTCGGGATTGGCGCGGAGCATGTTCCTCACGGTCTCCTTGCTCACACCCAGCTTTTCGGCAATCTCCAGGTCGGTCATGAATGCCTCCTCCTTCATCACCACTGCGTAGCTCGCGGCTGCGAGGCTGGGCAGCCAGGTGAGATGCTTAAACTCCACGAGTCGTTTCAACCCGCCGGCGAGCCTGATCGCCTCCCAGAAGACTTCCTCGGCAAGCGCGTCAACATTCACTCCTTGAGGCGTGAGGACTTCCATGAGCAATCACCCCCACCTTCCTTTTATCCTTTCTTCTTTTCGCGTTCAACATACTCGGCGAGCGTCCCATCAATCTCAATCAAGCCCATATCCGTGATCGTGAAGACGTGCTCGCGCGTATCATGCGCTGCCATGCGACACCCATCAATCCTGAGCGTGCGGAGCACGTGGCCGAGCGGTGTCGCATAGACGCGTGCAAGGTAGGGCGTGTCAATCACGAGCTTGCTGAAGATGATTGTCCCATCCGTAATATGCGCTACTGCGAGTCCTCCCGCAGCCTCGGCCGTGTCAGCTCCCTGCCCGCTCCGCTTCTGACTGATCATGAGCGCCGTCACACCCTCCTGTTTGAGGAGATTATAGACTTCTCGCACGATCTGGCGGGCGAGCATTTCACGATGCTCATACAAGCCCGTGATACTATCAATCACCACGATCTTCGCCCGCTTCCTCCGGATGGCATGACGAAGCGTTGCTGTGAAACTCCCGAGGCTGTTACGGAGCTCCCAGCTCTGCGACGCGTCCAGGATGAGCATGTTCTCCTCTACCTTCTCCCAAGGCTGGTTGAGCGCGAGTGCCTTCTGCTTGAGACTGGGGATGAGGAAGCGTGCAGGCGCCTCCACGGTGACGAAGACGGTTGGATATCCTCTCCCTGCCTGGTAAACAGCGAACTGTTCGCCGAACACGCTCTTCCCCGTGTCAGGCACACCAACTATATTCATCACACTCTGATATGGCAGTCCGCCGAGCGGCTTGCGCTCGGGCTTCCCATCCTTGAGCGTCACGCTATAGAAGAGCTCGTCAAGCCGTGTTCCCGTGGGAATGCCGAAGAGGTCCACGCTCTCCTCTTCCACTTCGGGGAGCGTGCGGACCGCTTCTTTGATAACCCTATTCTCGCCACGCCAGTCCTCATCCATACGCGTTCACCCCTCCCGCTTCTGTCTGAGGCCGTAGGCTTCGTCAAGCAGGCGTGCCATGCGGATGATATCGTCAAAGATACGTTCACTATCCCGTCGGATCTCCTCAACGGTCTCCTCTATGGTCCGACCGCGGAGGCGGATGCTCCGCTTGTCACGTTCGAGCATGCCAGCCTTGATGAGGAGTCGGATATGATGGTTAATCCTGCTCCCTGGCATGAGGAGTTCTTCCTCGAGCCGCTCGGTGCTGAGGAGGCGGGATTCCTGGCTGAGCGTGAGGAGCATGTGGAGGATGCGGCGGAGTGTCTGGTGAATATCCCTCCCATGCTCGAGGCCGAGGCTCTCCACGAACCAGGCGAGGAGTTCTTCACGCGTCTCATCATGCGGCTTGGGGATGCGTCTAATGAGGATTTCCTCGGCGGTCATGATGGCTCACCCCTGCAGGGTATGTCTAGCTTGAGGGGTTTTCTCAGGTATGCTTCTCTTTGTGGGTTGTGTGTTGTGAAAGGGTATTGTGGATAGGGTTTTGGTGATGTGTTTGATGAAGGGGAACGAGCTGTGGATGGAAGGAGGATGATAAGGTTGTTGCGTGTGTGTGGACTGTGGTTAAGGGAGGTGTACTGCGGAGTGGCCGGATAAGGGGTGTGCGTTGCACCTTCATAAAGTTTTCTGAATTAAAGTTTATATTGTTGATATGGTATTTACTTTATTATATTTGATTTCTATAGTTTAGAAATGTTTTTAAACTCTGGGTGTGTTCCTCACGCCTAGAAAACGCATGCGAGGTGATGTATCATGGTCTTCCGAAGAAGGGACCCATTCGGCCTGTTTGACGCACTCTTCCGCGACCTGTTTGAAGACTGGTTTGAAGAACGCCTTGAAGAACGCATGCCTGCCAGTGGCAAGAGTCTCGGCTATGTTGAACCCGCCGTTGACATCGTTGAGAGTGACAGAGAATACCATGTCGTCATAGACCTGCCAGGCGTAAAGAAGGAGGACATCCAGCTCATCCCACAGGAGGGGGGTATTGAGCTGAAAGCAGAACGCAAGGAGGAATTCAAAAAGCAGGATGAGAAGCAGGGCTACTTCCACGTTGAGCGACGCTACACAGGCTTCTACCGGTTCATCAGCCTCCCCGAGGATGCTGACGTGGACAAGGCCGAGGCAGAATACCGGAATGGCGTGCTTGAAATCCGCATCCCCAAGAAGCGCGTCAAAGAAGCCAAGAAGAAAGGCATCCGCATCCGCTAAGCCAAAAACCCTTTCCACACCCTCTTAAATACTCGTCCAGCAGCTCATCCGCCCGACCAGAAATCTTCCAAGAGGCGTATCTCCCTCTCCCTCCTTCACACCCTTACGAGAACACTCCCCCACATGAGCGAAAAGCATCATAAAACCCGAAAAAAGAAATGATTATCCTCAAAATGCAAAGAGCATACTCACAACGAGGTGAACGCGTATGGCAAAAAAGCATGATGAAAAACCAACCCTCGACCTCACAGTAGAGGAAGCCTATCATAGTGATGTCGGCCGGGGCATCGTCCGCATCCCCAGCAGCGTCATGGAAGCACTCGGCATCCGCAGCGGTGATACCGTGCTCATCCAGGGCAAGGGCAAGGTTGTTGCAACCGTCTGGCGCGCCCGGCATGATGATGAAGGCCGCGATATTATTCGCATGGATGGCATGCTCCGCGCGAATGCTGAGACCAGCCTTGGCATGACCGTCAAGGTCAGTCCCGCCGAGTGCGTCGAGGCCCGCGAGGTCGTCCTCAATCCTGTTGAACCCGTCCGCTTCAGCGGTGATCCCACGGATTACTTCCACGCACGCCTTCTCGACAGGCCCCTCCTCAAGGGGCAGACGGTGATTATTGACGTCTTCGGCACACCCCTCCACTATGTCGTTACGAAGACCGCGCCCGCAGGAAGCTGTGTGCGTGTCACCGAGAATACGCGTGTCATCGTCAGCGATCAAGTGGTTAAGCCGGAGAGCATGCGCGTCCCCGAAGTCACGTATGAGGATATTGGCGGCTTGAAGGACGAGATCCAGATGATCCGCGAGATGGTCGAACTCCCACTCAAGCATCCTGAAGTGTTTGAACGCCTGAACATTACTCCGCCGAAGGGCGTCCTCCTGACAGGCCCACCCGGTACGGGTAAGACACTCTTGGCGAAGGCGGTGGCGAACGAGGCTGAAGCCAACTTCTACAGTATTAACGGTCCCGAGATCATGAGCAAGTATTATGGTGAGAGTGAACGCCAGCTCCGCGATATCTTCGAGGAAGCAGAGAAGAACGCGCCAAGCATTATCTTCATTGACGAGATTGACAGTATCGCGCCAAAGCGTGGTGAGACGCATGGCGAAGTAGAACGAAGGGTCGTGGCACAACTCCTCACCCTCATGGACGGGCTGAAAGGCCGTGGGAATGTCATTGTTATTGCCACGACGAATCGGCCGGATGATATTGACGAAGCATTGCGAAGACCCGGCAGGTTTGATCGTGAGATTAAGATCATGCCCCCTGACGAGGAGGGCCGCAAGGAGATCCTCCAGATCCACACGCGGGGCATGCCCCTCGCCGAGGATGTCAACCTGGACGTGCTCGCACAGAAGACGATCGGCTTTACAGGCGCGGATCTCGCCGCTCTCGTCAAGGAAGCCGCGATGAAAGCCCTCCGGCCTTTTATGAAGGAACTCCAAGAGGAGGGCAAGCTCCCAGCAGAACTCTTGGAGAAGATTGAGGTGCGGATGGAACACTTCCTTGACGCATTGCAGATGATAGAGCCCTCAGCGATGCGCGAGCTCGTCTTCACCAAGCCCAAGGTCAAGTGGGATGATATTGGTGGCTTGGAGGATGCGAAACGCCTCCTCCGCGAAGCCGTGGAACTCCCCTTGAAGAAGCCTGAGCTCTTCAAGAAGGCGGGTATCAAGCCACCCAAGGGCATCCTCCTCTATGGCCCGCCAGGTACGGGTAAGACACTCTTGGCGAAGGCGGTGGCGAACGAGGCGGAAGCCAACTTCATCAGCGTGAAGGGGCCTGAACTGATCAGCAAGTGGGTGGGTGAGAGTGAGAAGCGCATCCGCGAGATCTTCAAGAAGGCGCGCATGCTCGCACCCAGCATTATCTTCTTCGACGAGTTTGATAGTATCAGCAAGGTCCGCGGCAGCAGCCTGACGGACGCGACGGAGCGCATGGTCAACCAGCTGCTCACAGAGATTGATGGTATGGAAGAACTCGAGAAAGTCACGGTCATCGCAGCAACCAATCGGCCAGACCTGATTGATCCAAGCCTCCTCAGGCCGGGACGGATCGAATTGAAGATTGAAGTTCCCCTCCCCGACGAGGCAGCCCGTCTCAGCATCCTCAAGGTGCATACGCGTGACATGCCACTGGCTGACGAGGTCAGACAACTCCTCCCCGAGTATGCGAAGCGTACCGAGGGATGGAGTGGTGCCGACCTGGAAGCGCTTGCACGCGAGGCTGGCATGAACGCGATCAGGGACGCGATGAAACAAGGCACGGAAGAGGTTAGTGTGAAGAAGGAACACTTTGAGGAAGCCTATAAGACCGTGCAGAAGATGCGTGAAGGCCTCAAGAGCCAGCTTCCCGCGAGTATGAGCTAAGATTCACGCATAAAAACCCCTTCTCCCTTTCCCTTTCCCTTCCTCTCAAGGAGCATTTCCCCTCAGCTCTCAGCATGAGCAGCATCCACGAGAAGACGATCTGGGAGAATCCCCCTCCTCGAGGGGAGGGATGGGATGATGATATTGAGAGATGGTGAAAGATACTGAATATCAGAGTATGAGTGGAATGGAACGAAGGGAGTGGAAAAGAAAAGAGAAAAGAATACTGCTGATTGAGGTGATGCTGCATGGCGCTTGAAACACTCACCGCGCGTGACGTGATGAAGACAACGGTCAAACGCATCCATCCCGACGAGACCTTGAGTAAGGCGCTCAGCATGCTTGAGGGTATCCAGGACGTGCTCATCGTGGAGGAGGATGGCGAGTATAAGGGTGTGATCACCGAGCGGCGGATTATCCGTTCAGGCCTTGATCCGAGCACGACCAAGGTGCGGAGCGTGCTCGTCCACGCGCCAACCGTCACGCCTGACACGCTCTATCCTGAACTCGTCCGGCTGATTATTGATGCGAACGTCATGGACCTCCCCGTCAGTGCGGAGGGGAGGATTATCGGTATTGTTGATGATGACGTCCTCCTCACCCATCTCGCTAAGGACGAGCTTGCAGAGAGGACGCGTGTGGAAGACCTCATGACGCCCGAGCCGGTCATCATCCATCCACGCGAGACTATCGCGAAAGCGTTAAGCCTCTTCCGTCAGCATGGCATCAGCCGCCTGCCCGTCGTGGAGAAGAACCGACTGGCTGGGATTGTCACACTCCATGACATTCTTACGAAAGCCTTCAGGCCAAGGGAACGACCCGACTATGGCACGTACATTGCCGAGAAGGAAAGCATTATCCACCTCCCCGTGGAGGATATCATGGAGAAGAATGTTGCCACTGCTACGCCTGACACGCGGCTTAAGGATGCCGTCAGCATGCTCGTTGACCGTGCGATCAACAGTCTCATCGTCGTTGATGATGAAGACTATCCCATCGGCATGCTTACTCGGCGTGACGTGTTCGCCTGGCTGAACAAGCGGCTTAAGCGTCAGGAGCATGGCGTAACCGTGCAGCTGAGCATGGATAAGAGCCTCAAGGAAGAAGGGGAGGCAGCTATCCTCACAGAAGCGGAACGCTTCATCGAGAAATACGCGGATATCCTCGGCACGGGCGTCTTGTACGTGTACGTGACGAGGCATAAGGAGAAGTTCCGCGGCCTCCCAGCGATCTTCACCCGGCTCCGCCTGCTTACGGACCGGTTTACGATTGCCGTGCACGCGCACGGCTGGGGGTATGAGCAGAGTATGAAGAACGCGCTGAGGAAAGTAGAGGATCAGATCTTCAGCAGGAAGGAATACTTTGAACAGTTACGGAAGCGGAAGAAATGGGTAGAGGAGTGGCTCGCGTTTTACGATATTCCCAGCATCTAAACCAAAACCATTCTGAAGAAAACGTTTATATTGAGTAGAAATCTTCCATCCTCCTGGAATGGTTGATCCATCTCGACGATAAAAAGAAGGGATAACGATGCGTATAGATGGAGGTGAGCTGGCCCATGGTAAGCATCAAGCCGGTTGGTGAACGCGTCCTCATCAAACCCATCAAGGAAGAAGAGAAGACGAAGAGCGGAATCTATATTCCTGAGAGTGCTCGTGAGGGGAAGAAGAAGGGAGAAGTCATCGCGGTCGGCACCGACAAGGACGGCAAGGAACTCCCCTTGAAGAAGGGTGATATCATCCTCTACGGAGGGTATAGTAGCGAGGAATTCGAGATTGATGGTGAAGAATACATCATCCTCGACTATAAGGACGTCCTCGCCAAGATTGAATAAGCATACGCGAGAGAAGCATACGCATGGAGGTGGTGACGCATGGTCGCCAAGATGATCATTTTCGATGAAAAAGCACGGAAGGCTCTCGTCAGGGGGATTGACAAGGTTGCTGACACGGTGAAGGTCACACTCGGCCCCAAGGGACGGAATGTCGTGCTCGACAGGATTAGCGGACCCCTCGTCACGAATGATGGCGTCACAATCGCCAAGGAGATTGATTTGAAGGATCCCTTCGAGAACATGGGCGCCAAGCTCGTCCGCGAGGTCGCGAGCAAGACACAGGACAAGGCGGGTGATGGTACCACGACCGCCACCGTCCTCGCACAAGCAATGGTCCGTGAGGGCGTGAAGAATGTTGAGGCAGGCGCGAATCCCATGGAGGTGAAGAAGGGCATTCAGAAAGCAGCAGACGCAGTAGTCGAATACATTAAGAGTAAGAGTATCCCCGTCGAGGGGATCGAGAAGATCAAGCAAGTGGCAACCATTAGCGCGAATAATGATCCTGAGATCGGCGAGCTCATCGCACAAGCCATGGAAAAAGTCGGGAGTGACGGCGTCATCACAGTAGAAGAAGCCAAGAGTATTGAGACAAGCCTTGAAGTCGTGGAGGGTATTCAGATTGATAAGGGCTTCATCAGCCCCTACATGGTCACCGACCCGGAAAAAATGGTGGCCGAGCTGGAAGACCCGTACATTTTCATCACGGACAAGAAGATCAGCAATCTCAAGCATATCCTCCCCGTCCTGGAGCGTGCCGCGAACGAGGGTCGGCCGTTGCTTATCATTGCGGATGACGTGGAAGGCGAAGCCCTCGCAGCATTGCTCTTGAACATCCTCCGCGGCACGATCAAAGCCGTCGCAGTCAAGGCTCCAGGCTTTGGTGATGAGAAGAAAGAACTCCTCGAGGACATCGCAGTATTGACGGGCGCGACAGTGTTGAGCGAGGATAAGGGCTACACGTTCGAGAACGTGAGCCCACACATGCTCGGCGAAGCCCGCAAGGTCGTTGTCAAGGAGGATACGACAACCATTATTGAGGGGAAGGGTGACAAGGAGGAGATCGAGAAGCGGAAGAAGATGGTTGAAGCCATGCTCAAGAATGCTGATACTGACTATAAGCGGAAGGAGCTTGAAAAACGCCTCGCCAGGTTTGGCCGTGGTGTGGCAGTCATCAAGGTCGGCGCAGCCACAGAGACAGAAATGAAAGAGAAGAAGATGCGGATTGACGATGCACTCCACGCGACAAAGGCAGCCGTAGAGGAAGGCGTCATTCCAGGGGGTGGTGTCATCCTCTTCCGCGCCCAAGAAGCTCTTGAAAAGGTACACGTGGAAAGTGATGATGAGAAGGTCGGCGTGAGCATCCTCCGCAAGGCACTCGAAGCACCCCTCCGACAGATCGCCGAGAATGCGGGACGCGAGGGGAGCGAGGTCATCGCACGGCTCAAGCAGGAGAAGGACGAGACTATCGGCTATAATGCCAAGACGGACACGTTCGAAGACCTCCTCAAGGCGGGCGTGATCGATCCCGCGAAAGTAGTGCGGACAGCCCTCCAGAATGCGGCGAGCATCGCAGCCATGACCCTCACGACAGAAGCACTCGTCGCAGACATGCCCGAAGACAAGGAGAGCGGGAAGAAGAGTAGCGATTTTGACATGAGCGGCATGATGTAAGGAAAAACTTTTACGAGACTCTCTTCTTTCTCCCCTCTATCTTTTTCCCTTGTCCTATTATTTCTTCTCTAAACTGTTTTGCCGTCATGAGACGGACCCGCTCCTCATGAAGAATCCTCCCCTCTTCATCCTTCTTTGTAAGAACGAACTCCTTCATCCTCCGTGGGATCTCTTCATCCTGCGTTACAAAGACTGCGAGATACGGATCCTTCAGGAGTGTTGCAAGGATAAACGCGTCAGACGATTCAAGCCCATAGTGGATAGTAAAATACCGAAGGAGTGAGAATGAGGGTTGAAAACGGGCTATTCGCGCACCCATCCGCTTCAGTCTCTCCACGTATTCCGAGAGGAACGACTCGAGCTCTTCACGAATACTCGCCGTGAGAACATCCCTCCTCCTCCGAGGAGTCATACACGCCTCGCGGAGCGGAATACCCTCCCGGTAGGATTCGATAATCATCCTCTCCCGGAGTATGACGTGAAAGAGTTCGGCCACATTCAAGAGCGTGAATGTCATCCCATACTCTTCCCGTGTCGCGAGGAATTCCACTATCTCATATGCGATCCTTCCTCTTACGAAACGATGCTCCGCATGCGTATTCAACACTTCCTTCTTCTCACTCTGAAGGAATGCGTCATGAAGAATCCAATTAGCAAGAATATTCGTGTCCACTCCAACGTGTATACGCATACTCTCCAGCCCCCCCTCAGCTGAAGAGGAGATCCCAGAGGCTCTTATACCTCCTCTTCTCCTTCGGAGGGGGCGGAGGGAGATAGACAATCCCCTTCTTCCGCTTCTGCTTCTCCACGAGTGGTCGTGACTTCTTCCTCACCATCCCACCCATACGCACACACCCTTTCTTTATAACTCCATCGCCACCCTCCTTTTAAACGAGCGTCTGGAAGCTCCCCGGCGGATGATACACCGTCCTCAGCTTGAGATGCACGAGTTCATGCCGGAGGACGCGTTCAACAAACACCAAGCAAGGCTCGTCCCGCCCGATCAAGTCGCGGCGCGCAGCATCATCCAAGAGCCGCACGTTCAACCGTACAATCCCCCTCCGAAGGAGGACGAGCGCAATCCTCCGCTTATACGCGCGGAATTCGAGCGACGCCTCCACGTCATACTCCTCACACAAGCGTGCGAAGAGCTCCTCAACCCTCCGCTGCGCGTCTGACAAGCTCAACAATCTCCCGCTCATATCCTCGCCAGTCACCATGCGCATCCCTCAACAAGACCACCACGAGCTTTGCTCTAAAAGCCTTCTCCAGCCGCTCCGAAAGTCTTCCAGT
>WAPJ01000101.1 GCA_015520785.1 Candidatus Woesearchaeota archaeon | reverse complement strand
GCTCGGAGATGTGTATAAGAGACAGATCTGGAGGCCACCACCCCCGCCACCACCACCGCTTGAGGGGGGTGCTTCCTCGGTTGGATTGGGGATGACGGTGATGGTGAAATAGTTGCTGGGCGTCTGATTATACCCGTCAGAAGCGGTGAAGCGTGCGATGCGCGTACCACTCCACCAGGAGTCAGGCGTGATCGTGACAATGCCTGAAGCGTCAATGGTAATATGAATGTTCGCGGGATTACTGCTCGTGAAGGTGAGCGGGTCGAGATCGGGATCGGTAAAATAGTCATTCAGATTATACCCGCTGACGCGTGAGCCTTGTCGCATGGTAATATTCGGGAAGGGTGTTATGAGGACGGGCGGCCTATTCGTAATGGTCAGGTTGCTCGTGTTCACGCGAATACTCGCATAGCCCTGGCTGCGCGCGTCACACTGTACCGTGTAGTTATGCACTCCCTGGAGGAAGCCGGGGCTGAAGGTCGCCCAGTAGAGGCTCGTATTCACGTCGAGCGTCATGTTGAGCGTCCGATTCTCCACTGTTACGCTACAATTCGCGAGGATCGTCTGGTTCGTCTCATTATCCGTATAGTTCGCCCAGATGGTGACGGGCTCATACTTGTACACGGTGGTGAGGTCTGTCGTATCCCACGTGAGGAGGATGTCAGAATCATTCAGTGGGAGGACGTGGAAGATCCAGAGCGCGCTGGACTGGTTGTACGCGCAGCCATCATCCGTGACGGTCACGTTAATATGATAGACGCCCACGTCGCTCATTGTCGGGTTGAAGGCTACTTCGCCAGTTGAATGGTTGATGGTGAGGAGGCTTGTGTTGAGCGTGAAGATGTGCGGCTGTCCCTCCCAATCATCAGTCGCATTCATATCACAATAGTAGGGTGTATTCGCAGTGGCATTCGGACACTGTGAGGGGAGGGGTGTTGGGGGCGTGTTCAGGCAGAATTGCATAACAGCAGTGCTCGCACCGCTCGGCGTAAGCGTGACAAGCTTGTAGGTGATGAAGAGACTCGTCAGGGTGAGGATGACAAGCAATGCTGCGAGGAGGACGCGCATAGGCATGCTCAAGCCATACGCGAGTTATAAAGGTTATTCATCTATTCATACAGGTTCTTGATGGCGTTTACGCTTCCCTGTCTGACGTCCTTCTCTCAGAGAGAGGCTTCTGAGAATGAGAAGGAGGAATGAGGGGAGAGATGAAGAAGAATGCTTAGAGGAGGGAGGGGAGTGTAAGGAGGAGATGGGCGAATGAGTGTGTTTGAAGCGTGAAGGGATTGAAGCGTATGGGAAAAGGGGAGGAGAAGTAAAAGGGGGGAGAAGGAATGAAGAAAGAGGGTAAAATGGAGGATCAGGAGGATGGCTGAGAGAGGGCTTATTTCTTCCGCTTCTTCTTTCGGGGGGTGTGTTTGGCTGCCGCGGCGGGAGGACGCGCGGTCCGTTCCACGAGTGTTCCCTTCTCCTGTTCTTCCTTGACTGTTTCGAGCGCGTCGCTCAGCTTGAGGCTGATAATACTACTCTGCCCGTCCTCGTCCATGCTCACGCCAAAAATCGCATCAGCGCGCATGATCACGGTATCATTATGCGTGATGACAATATACTGTGCTCGCGTACTATAGGCTTTGATGAGCTCGGCGAGATGCTCACTATTCTTCCTATCCAGGGCTGCGTCAACCTCGTCCATGATGTAGAAGGGTGCGGGATGATGCTCCTGGATGGCGAAGATAAAGGCTAATGCTGTGAGGGTCTTCTCACCCCCGCTCAGGCTGCGAATATCCAAGTATTTCTTCCCAGTAATGTTCACTTTAATATACACGCCTCCCTGCAGGGGATCCTCGGGCTTTTCGAGTTCGAGATAGGCGCGGCCCTTCCGGCTGAGCCGGGAGAAGAATTCTTGGAAGTGCTTGTTGATAATCTGGAATTCTTTGAGGAAGAGGTCACGCTTCTTCTCTTCCAATTCGCGCATCAGGGTGAGGATACTCTCAACCTCCTCTTCCAGCTTCCTTTTCTTCTCAGTCAGCTCTTCGTACTGTTTGCGTGTCTCCTCGTACAAGTCGAGTGCTTTGAGATTGACATTGCCAAAGGCGGCTAGTCGGGCTTCGGCTTCGCGGAGGCGTGCTTCAAGCTTCTTCGGATCTGCTTCCACCTCTTCCTCGGGGATGGGCTCGGTGAAGGTCTGCTTCCATTCCTCCTTGAGTGCGGCGATGCGCGCCTTGGCCTCGGCGAGCTTGAGGCTGAGACTGTTGAGGCTGACGGCAATCTTCCGACGGGCTTCTTCAAGCTGGTAGCGTTCATCCTCCAACTCGCGGAGGCGTGCGAGGAGGTGTTCACGCTCCTCATAGAGGCTTTTAAACTCGTCGCGGACGCGTGAGAGTCGTTCCGCGAGAGCTTTCTCCTTCTTTCGAAGCTCTTCCAGTTCCTTCTGGAGCTTTTCTCGTTCCCCTACGAGTTTTTTGAGCTCGTCCTCATGCTGCCTGATAATCCGAAGGATCTTCTTCTCCTCTGCCGTGTATTCTTCCTTGAGCCGTGTGCGTGCGGCTTCAACTTCTGCTTCCAGGCGGGCTTTTTCTGCGATGAGCTTCTGGCGTTGTTCTTCAAACGCGCCAATCTCGGCCAGGACCTTGGCGTTCTCCTGCATGCTCAGCTGCTGGCGGAACTGCTGCCGCTGGGTTTTCAGTCTTACCGCTTCGCGCGTGAGCTGGATGATCCGCGCGTCTAATTCCTTCAAGCGTTTATCCAGGTCGTCCCGTTTGGCTGTGAGCTGCGCGTAGTCGTCCTCGTCAATCAGCATTTCGCGTGCGAGCGAGAGTTCGCCTTCAAGCTTGACGAGACTCGCCTCTACGTCAGCCTT
>WAPJ01000100.1 GCA_015520785.1 Candidatus Woesearchaeota archaeon | reverse complement strand
CTCTTCTAGTTCCTGGAGGTATGGTTTCCCTCTTTCAAGCGTCTCGCGCAGTATAGCTAGTTGTTCTCCCAGCGGATCATCAGGAGGATGTCTCGCGATAAGCTCTTCTAATATCCCCTCTTCCGTGAGGGCGAGGAGGCGTTTTATTGCGTAGGGAGCGTCTTCGACGGTTTCTTCAACCATCCGTGTAATATGATAATTATGTGCAGAACGGAGGAGCGATTCTACTTCTTTTATTCCCTCTCCTAAGAGGGGGGATCCTCCTCGTCTGTAATACTCTTTGAGTATTCCAAATGGTTCTTGAATACGTCGCTTCATGTCACGATAAGAATAGTATGCTCCCCTCCACCCTTCGAGTAAGTCTTTTCTTTCTCCTTCTTCAAGGCTTTTCCCCTCTCTGATAAGCCTTTCAAGCAGTATGCCTCCTTCTCTCTCATAAAGAGGGATGAATAGTTTATGGATCGCGATTGCCTCGTCAGAAGTGAGTCTGCCGAGCATCATTCCAAGCGCGTAGAGATGATCTTCTCTCTTATGAAGATCTAGAAGTGGTTTTGAAGAATCCCCACTTTTGGGTTGGCTGAGCCTTTCTTTCTCCTCCTCAAACTTTTTTCCTGCCCATAACGCATACAGTCTTTCAACACGCGCCTCCGCGTATTCTAAGTAGGACACTTCTTCCAGAGCCGTCTCCCATGCTATGAGAAACTGTTCAAATGGACTAGACCATGGAGATTTTACGGTGCTATAGTGCTTGTCCCATCTTTTGATCGGGAAGTCAAGTTCCTGGGATATCCATTCTTCCTCCTCGCGGTTCCCCTTTGGGGGAGGGGGGATCACACTCGTATAGTCCTGGAAGGGGGAGTGTATTCTCCCCTCATAATAGGGGATGAGTCTTTGAACGAGTGGGGCGAAAATTTTTATGTTACTCCTGGCTTCATTCCTAAGGGCGTTGAGGCGTTCCTCATACCCCTTTCGTGCGAGGTCTTCAAGTGTTGAAACGTACGCTTCTCCCTCTGGAAAGGTGTGAATTGTCCTCGCAAGGCCGCGGGGTACTTCGGGCGCGCCGAGTGTCGCATACGCTTCCGCTAGAGGTATAAGCCTTTCCTTAAGGACCTCCGTTGCGCTTATGGTCATGTTTATCCCCCTCTAACTTTTGTGTGGGTATCCTTACCCTCCTATAAGAGTCTTGTAAACTTTTTCGAGCGCGTGGATGTGTGGTTCGGCTTCTCCAAGGAGGTGGTAGACGTGTGATATTTCTCGTGTCGCTTCGTCTTCCGGCATCCTGCGGAGGAGTTCTTCCATTCTCTCCCTTCGACTCAGCGCGTCTTTCAGGGTGGGGAAGAATGGGTTGTGTAATGATGGCTTGGGGGGATAATACTGTAATTGTGTGAACGCCTTGTTCGCTTTTACCGCGGCGATAACACTCTCTCCGAAGAATACGTTCTCCTCTGCCTTCCTAAGTTCATCCTCGAACTTCTCAAGGAGGCCTCCTCTCGTCAGGTATACTCGCGCTCTCTCCACCGTCCGTTGCGTTCTCTGTGCGAGGGATACCCCACTTGTAAGGGCTCCTTTGGAGAGATATTCAAGGAATCCTTTTTTCACTGCTCCCACCCATTCTTCTGAGAGGACTAATCCTTCTTTGAGGAGCTGTTCTCCTCGCTCCTGATAGACGGGGAGGAGTCCTTCCCGAATCTCTCTTACCCTCTGGGGCGTGAGTTTTCCGCTCGTCATGCCGAGCGCATAGGCATAATCTTCCCGTTCGTGGAGGTAAGGAGTCCCTTCCTTTTCCTTCTGATTGAGGAGCAGTCTTTCCATCCAGTTAAACTCTCGCAGCGCCCAATCCCTAACTTCTTGGGTTACTAATTTATCCACCTCGTGAGGTTGCTTTCCTCTTCGGAGTTCTTCATCCCATCTCGTAATAAGCCATTCGAGTGGCTGCTCTTCGGAAAGATCGTCAAGCGGAATGGTAAGCTGAGGAGCCTCCTGCCAGTATGCTGCTCTCTCTGCGCCTCGTTCTCCTCTCGGGGAATACGTTATGCGTGGTTCTATCCCCTCCGGGAGTGGGAGGCCTGTCTTCATAGAATACGCTGTTATCATGATCTGAAGTGTTTCACTCTTCTCACCCCCCGCCCGTCGGTAGTATTTGGCGAGTGTGGCTATGCGATTCGCGTATCCTTCCCGCGTCAGATCCTCGAGTGTGGGGGCATACTTCCCTCCGTCAGGGAATGCTTTAATCGTCTCTCTGAAGCCGGAGGGTACTTCAGGCGTTTTCATTATAGCATACTCTCTCGCGAGAGGGAGAAGCGTTTCCTCTACGATATTCTTAAGGTTGATGGGCATGCATATCACACTCCTCTGCTTTCTTCCAGGAGGGGAGGGACGTTTGCATGAGGTCTTCTTTTTATGCATTACCCCCCACGCGGAGTGTTTTCCCTCCCTACAAGTAGTGGTTTTAAGGAAGGTTTTGTATGGGTGAAGGTGTTCCAGGGAAGCCTGGGAAGGAGTCTTCTCTCCTTTTTTCTCTTCTCAGCGAGTCCGCGCAGTGGTCCTCAGGCTTTCCCTCTCTCGTCGGCTGATTACGCATCTTCTCTTTCTCTCATATTCTCTTCTTCATGCGCCTTTCCCTTCCTTCTCGGATTCGGATGAGGCGAACGACTCCCGCTCTTCCATCCTTACGGGAATGCTTCTTCTTCACACGTATCATTCTCTCAGAAGGGATACTCTCCTGGTGAGGGTATTCTTCTCTCTCAGAAAAGGAAGGTTTGATGTTCTTCACCCTTCCCCGTTCTCTTCATTCTCCTCGCGGGAGATCACCATATGTTTCCCTCACGTATGTGACTGCGCGGAGGGCCATGCTCCCGCCTTCTGCTTTGCGTGCTTCGCTGCTGAGCGCGTAGCGTTCCGCTGCGCGTCCCGCAACGTACACGCCCCTCAGGGAGGTTTCACCCTGGGTGTGGATGATCATGCCATCCTCATTCACAATGCCCAGTGGCTTGAGCCAGTGCGTGTCTGACACGACGGGCTGGAGGCTGATAAGACGCTTCGCGGGGAGATGGTATTTCTTCTCGCTGCTCGTGAAGCGGACTGCCTCGAGCTCGTCATCACCGAGGAGGCTGATGAGCCGTGCGTAGGGATACACGCGTGCCCCCTGTTCTTCGAGGAGCTTCACGTGCGCGTGGGAGAGTTGGAGGAGGGTATTTTCGGGATCGAGGATGATTGGCTTGGTGCAGTGTGTGAGGAGTGGGATGGCAAGCTCGTAGGCGGTTGGCGTGTGGAGGATGAAAACACAGTCCTCTCCTTGCTGGACGCGCGCGGGGAGATGCCAGAAGACGCCCTTCAGCCTGCTGCCGGGGAGTTCTTCGCCCGGCTGGACGCCGCCAATGGCGAGGATGATACTCCTCGCGCGATAAACAGCGCCATCCGTGCTGACCTCCCAGAGCCTGCCTGCAGGCTTGAGGCGTTTCACACGCGCTCCCTCGGTGAAGCGAATCCCCTCACGCGTCAGGTTTTCGCGCATGCGTTCAACAAGCTCATAGGATGGGTGTGCATGATGGAGGAGGGTGTGTTCTTCGAGGAGGATAACGTCAAGACCGTGTGCTGCCGCTGTCCGCGCCGCGGTCAGCCCACTCCAACCACCACCGATAATAGCGAGATCATAGCCTTCGCGAATAATGGGGGGCTTAGGGAAGAGCTTGAGCACCTGGTCTTCCGATGGGTCTTGGAGGGTGAGATCATCCAGGATGAGGATGACGCGCGAATCCTCCCTGCTCGGCATAACCGTATACTGAACGCTGAGCGCGTCAAGGAGTTTTGCAAGCTGCCGGAGGCGGGGATGCCCGGGAATACCCTTGATTTCAACCCTGCCGGGATGGTCACGCTTGTAGGCTTTGAGCGAGGCTTCCCGCCGGGGCTTCCGCGCCATACACGCTATTCAAGCGGCGAGGGGCTTCTTAAACATTCCCACTCCTAGAATGGACTTTCACACGCGCCCGGTTACTCCTTCCCAGGCTTCTTTTTCTTCAAGTCTTCAACAATGCCCCGGAGCTCGGTCACGTTATCCGTGAGCGTGGGGATGATCTTCTGGAAGACCTTCTCCATGGCTTTCATCTCGCTCATGACATCCCCAATATGCTGATCATACTCTTCCACGCGCTGGAGGACGCTCTTCTGAATCGTGAGAACCTCCTCTTTCAAAAGGTTAACTTCGCGTTCGAGGCTGAGGATGCGTCCCTCCACTTTCTGCTTCCAGTCAATAATCTTCTCAAGGAGCATGCGGAGTTCCTTCCACTTCTCTTCAATAATCGTCTCGGCGATCGCGTCAATCTGCTCGCGGAGCGCGTCTACTGATACTGTTTGCGCTTGAGGTGTGGCTGCTGGTAGTGTGGCTGGTGTGAATGCTTCATTAGGGGATGGTGCTGAGGGGTGTGCTTGAGGAG
>WAPJ01000099.1 GCA_015520785.1 Candidatus Woesearchaeota archaeon | reverse complement strand
TCCTTCAGCCGTATGATTGGCGGCGTTTGAGCCCATGTCAGCATACATCCATCCGAACTTTACTTTTACCCGTGTCTTTGATCCTTCAAGTCCCTGAAGATCGGTTACACACGCACCCGCACTTGACGTTGCCTGGAACGTGTGTCTCTCCCCTGGGGCTACCCTATCTGAAAGGGTAATGTGACACTCACTCCCTGCGGGAGAGGTAACATTAAGATAGGTCAGCTTAATAGTCCTGCCAAGACCGTTCGTAACGGTGAAGGAAACTTTTGGGTCTCCACCCCCCTGGAGGAGATAGTCATCACAGCTAAACCCCGCGGTAATGGTACACTTGTCCGGCATGAGACTCTGCGGGTTGAGCACGCCGAAATAGGCGAGTGCTCCGATGATAATAATCACGACGAGGATGGCCCACGAGTAGGTCATGAGGAACTCGAGGGCTGCTTGACCACGACGCATTCAGCTTCACCTCCAATCATGCGATCATACGCATTCAGCCGCGTATGCGGTATCAACCTTCCCCTCCTAAAGCAAAGACTATTTTTAAGAGTTATGGTTTAAAGAGGGGGAGAAGAAAAAATACTGCATGCTTATTTCTTCTTCACTAATTGTTCATACAACGCTTCATACTCCTTGATCATCCGCTCCGCGCTAAAATCCTTCCTGGGGATGCGCTTCACGCCCTCAGGCTGGAGGACGGCCTGGCGGATTGCATCTGCAATGGCACTGCTCGAGCGTGGCCTGACCATGATCACCCTGCCGAAGACGACCTCTGGGAGTGCGCCCGCATCCGTTGTGATGACAATCTTATCCGGCCAGGCCATGAGACAACTCTCCACGCCAACGAAGCCGAAGCCCTCCGTAAGGCTGGGGACAATGTACACGTCAGCCGCGCTCATATGCTCTGCGAGTGCTTCACGGCTCATCCCACCGAGGAGGATGATATTCTCCAAGCCGAGCTGTTTGATGAGCCTGACGAGCTTCTCCCGCTTCCCTGCCGGCCTGGGGCTGAGAGCGAGGAGGAGTTTCACCTGCCTGAGGTCTTCAACGTCTTTCATTGCGCGGATGAGATACTCGTGTCCCTTCTCAATCCCCGGCCTACCGCTGCTGAAGAGGAGGATATCATTCTTCCCAATCCCATACTGGTTGCGGATTTTTTCTCTCGCATACTGCCAGCGTTCAGGCTTGAAGAACGTGGTATCCGTAAAATTATACACGACGTGCAGCTTACTGTCAGGCACGCCCGCGAAGCGAAGGGCGTTCCGCGTATACCTGCTTACCGCTGCGAAAGCCTTGAAGGGGAGGCGGGTGATGGCATGCTCCATGAGCATGAGTCCTTCCGCTATGGGCCAGGAGAAGCCAAGATGCTTCCACACGTGCATCATCAGCTCGTGCACGGTGATAAGCGCGGGTGTGCGTGTGAGCATGCTCGCCAGGGCGGCAGGATACGCGGCATTATAGGTTGTCGTATGGATCACGTCAGCCCACCGGGCATTCTGGATGGCTGCGGGGAGTGCTGCAAGGGTGAAGAGGCTTCGCCGCTCGCCCGTCCTGATACGGATGATCTCAAGATTCCCCTTCTTCTCACGGCGTGCGGGTGTCTGATAGGCGTGTGTCGGCTTGAGCTGCATGGTGATGATCCGCACGTCATGCCCACGCGCGGCCATGCCCTCCGCAATCTTCTGGAAGAGGATTTCAACACCCCCAATATGCGGTGGATAGTACTCGAGGAGGTAGAGGATACGCATAGGATTGGTTAAGTGTTGAATGGTTTATATGCTTATCCTTCTCTATGTGCGTATTCTTTCAACCCCGTCACCTTAGCATTTTATCATCTTCTCTTCTTTCACGCTTCTCCTTCTCCTCACTTTTTGTCTTCTCCATAAACGACTCTGCGAGGAAAGACGAATCGTCTAAACCAGGGAGTATGAAAAGGAAAAGAGAAAAAGAGGGTAATAATGAGGAAGGGTAAAAAAAGGATACGAAGAGAAGGAAAAAAAGCAGGATAAAAGGAGGAGAATAGAGAAGGAAGAGGAAAAAAGAAAATCCTACTCGTTCCGCTCCGCGAGCTCACGTTCCTTCTCTGCGACGAGCTGGATGGTCTTGATCACCCGGTCAGGGTTGACGCTAATACTATCAATCCCTTGTTCGACGAGGAACGCGGCTATCTCGGGGAAGTCGCTTGGGGCTTGACCGCAGATACCAATTTCTCTTCCTGCTTTTTTGGCTGCTTTGATCATGAGTTCCATCATTCTCCTCGCGGCCGGGTGACGCTCGTCAGCCACGTGACTCACTAGCTCAGAGTCACGATCAAGGCCGAAGGTGAGCTGTGTCAAGTCGTTACTCCCAATGCTGAAACCGTCAAACGTCTTGGCATACTCGTCGGCGAGGAGGACGTTACTCGGTATTTCCGCCATGACGTAGAAGCGGAGGCCCTTATCCCCCCTGCGGAGGCCGTGGGATTCCATGAGGTCAACCACTCTCCGTCCTTCCTCCGGGGTGCGGGTGAAGGGGATCATCACGTGCACGTTCGTCAATCCGAACTCGTTCCGGACTTTCTTGAAGGCTTCTACTTCGAGGAGGAAGGCATCCTTAAAGCGTGGATGATAATACCTGCTTGCGCCACGCCAGCCGATCATCGGATTCTCCTCGTGCGGTTCGAAGAGCGTGCCACCAAGCAATCCTGCATACTCGTTACTCTTAAAATCGCTCGTCCGGACGATGACGGGGCGGGGGTAGAAGGCGGCGGCGATCATGCCAATCCCCTCGGCGAGCTTGTCAATATAGAACTGCGTCTTATCCGCGTATGGCCTGGTGATCTCGTCAATCTCCCGCTGCAAGTCTCCGGGGAGGTCGGCATAGTGGATGAGCGCGAGGGGATGCACCTTGATATAACTGTTAATGATGAATTCTTCGCGTGCAAGCCCCACGCCCTTGACGGGGAGGAAGCTATAGTGGAAGGCTTTCTCGGGCGTGCCAATGATCAGCTTGACCTCGGTCTTTGTCTCTGGGAGCTGGTCGAGCCGGACGTGCTTCTCCTCATACTCTAAGCGTCCCTCGTAGACGATGCCTTGCTCGCCACTACTACAATCCACGGTGACGTCCATGCCATTCTTCAAGACTTCCGTTGCATTCCCCGTGCCCACAATGGCAGGGATGCCGAGCTCGCGGCTCACAATGGCAGCATGGCTTGTCCGGCCGCCACGATTCGTGATGATAGCGCTCGCCATTTTCATGATGGGCTCCCAGTCGGGATCCGTAATATCCGTGACGAGGACTTCGCCCGGCTGGAATTCGCTCATATGATGCACGTCCCTGATCACGTGGACGCGGCCGATGCCGATCTTACTCCCCACGGCCATACCCCTGACAAGCTCACGACCCTTCTCCTTGAGGATGTATTCGACATACTCATTCGGATCACGCCTGCTCATCACGGTTTCAGGCCGTGCCTGGACGATGAACAATTCCCCCGTGAGGCCGTCCTTTGCCCATTCAATATCCATCGGCTTCTCATGCCCCGCCTTCCGGCTGTAATGTTCCTCGATGAGCATGCCCCAGCGTGCGAGCGTGAGGATATCCTCATCCGTCAATGCATACTGCTTCCTCTTCTCCTCGGGCGTGGGGATATTCTTTGTCGGCTTATTCCCATCATGCGCGTAGACCATGGTATACTCTTTCTCGCCGAGCTTCTTCTGGATGATCGGCCTATACCCCTCGCGGAGCGTGGGCTTGAAGACGTAATACTGGTCTGGGTTGACTGCTCCTTGAACAACATTCTCTCCGAGGCCGTACGCGGCGTTGATGAGGATGACATTCCGGAAGCCTGTCTCCGTGTCCAGCGTGAACATGACACCACTACTCCCCTTATCACTCCGCACCATCTTCTGCACGCCCACGCTCAATGCGACCTTGAAATGGTCAAACCCCTTATCCTGCCGGTAGCTGATCGCGCGGTTGGTGAAGAGGCTTGCAAACGCCTTCCGGACGGCTTCAAGGAGTGCAGGGAGGCCGACAATATTCAGATAGGTTTCCTGCTGACCGGCAAAACTCGCGTCAGGCAGGTCTTCCGCTGTCGCACTACTCCGCACGGCAACATCCGCTTCTTCCATGTGATACGCGTTACTCAAGTCCCGGTAGGCTTGTGCGATCGCCTCGCGCAGGTCTTCTGGCATCTGCGCGTCATAGAAGAGCTGCCGGATTTTCCTCCCGCGCTCGGCGAGGTCTTTCACGTTCCGCGTGTCCAGCCCAGTGAGGATCTCCACGATCTTCTGCCTGATACCCGTGCGTTCGATAAACACGCGATACGCGTATGCTGTTATGGCAAAGCCGTTCGGCACGCGGATCCCCTTAGGCGTGAGCTCGCGATACATCTCGCCCAGACTAGCATTCTTCCCGCCGACGAGAGGAACATCCTCAATACCAAGCTGATCAAACCAGAGGATGTATGCTGTCTGCTTGTCAACCATACGGATGATCACCTCAACAATGATTCATTCTCGAAGAAGAATACTCCACGCAGCATCCTCTTATAAGCACTCCGTGATTATCCACGAGTTATAACGAGTGAGAAGTGTTTGTTTTTCCGCTTCCCTTAATCATCTTCTATTCATCACCATTTACACTCTCAAAAAATGGAGACGCTTTCTTCTCCTCTCCCCACCATTCATCATCTAAAACTCATCTTCAGAAAGGGGATAAGGGAAGAAGATAAAGAGGCATGCTTCATCCTAAAAAAGAAGGAAAAAGAAAAAAGAGGGGAGCAAGAGAAGGAAAAGAGAAAGAAAAGAAATGAAGGTGAAGAGTAAGAACGAACACACCCTTACTTGTTCATGAGGCTGCGGATCTGATGGAGACAGTCAGCGATCGCCATACCCTTCTCAGTGAGATGGAGGACTTTCTGCCGGCCGTTCTTCTCCTCACGGATAAGCCCATGCTCCTGGAAGATCTTTAAGACTTTCACCGCGTGACTATATGTAC
>WAPJ01000098.1 GCA_015520785.1 Candidatus Woesearchaeota archaeon | reverse complement strand
TGGTGGGGGTGCTCCCGTATAGTCCTGAATGCTTGATGATATATGCCTCTCTGGTATGGCTGGTTCGATCACATCAGCCTTCTCGGGGAGGGGTGGTCGTTCCTTCTTCCCTTCTCCAGTCTCTTCCTCCTTCTCGCGTGGTGTGTATGGCGTGGTTTCTCTCTCCGGTGGGGCTGGGGGCGTGTCAATCCCCGGCTGGTAGATGCGTACTACTTCTCCTCTCGGCGTATCCGCGTATTCGATCCGCCACGCGTACTCGTCACCCCACTCCTTCCCATACTTTGCCACGTAATTATTATACCGTTCCACTGCCTGGGCGAAGTCGTGCGGATCAACATCACCCTCCCGGAGCTTCCGGCGGATGACCTCTGCCATGAGGAGGGCTTTCATCCTCCGCGTCAATTTGCGGCGTGCGAGAATACCATTCATCATCGCATACAATGTCTTCCCCGGCTTATAGATCGTATCCATAATCCGTCGTGCTTCCTCACGCGCCTTCTCAGCGATAGGATCCTCGTCACTCAGCCGAAACTGTCCATGATATGGCCTCGGCGTCTTCGCATTCCACGGATCATCCTTTCTCTCAGCCTTTTCCACGGTTGTAACGATCTCGCGCATATGCTGCTGGCCGAGATTATACGCGATGAGCGCTTCTTCAACCTGCCTTTCAAGCCCGGGAATGCTCATCGTACTCACCTCAATATTGAAGCGTTCACTCTGCAGGATGCTTTCAAGCGTCTCGAGTGCCGCGCGTGAACGTCCAACAGCATACGCATGCTCGAGAGGGTCATTCACACTAACCCTGACGAGCCGCTGCGCGAGGCCTGGCAGCCCGGCATGCCCATTTACATACTCGTCCACTCGGTCACGCCTCAAGGCATCCTGCCAGGCGATACGTTCTCGCGCATAGCCTTCCGCCTGTGCGACGAGCGCAGGATACTCGCGGCGGAAGTCGTCAAACGACGCGTACGGCTTCCCAAGGACTTCCTTGAGATACTGTTCCTTCACTTCGAGAAGCGTGACCTTTGCTTCAAGATCATGAAACGCCCGTCGTTTCTCATCCCACCATTCCCGGAGGGGACGTTTCACCTTCCGACCAAGATAACCGAGGAAACCCGTGACTCCCATGAGAAGCGTATGCGCTCGGCATCCTTCATAATCTTCCCCCTCTTATCGTCGGAAAACTTCTCCCCTGGTCTGAACGTTTTCCGGTTTCCCCATTCTTTCCTCTGATAGGATACTCCCCTCCAGCTTCATTTAAAAAGACGGGTTTCCTCCAGCTCCTCCATGCGCGCATCCACGCTTCGCATTATGGTCATCATCCTCATCCTCCTCGGCATGCTCTTCAGCCTCATCACGCTCCTCGCCAAGCAAGAGCCTGAAGCATTCTGCCAGCCGGGCGGGTGTGAGAGCGTCCTCACGAGCAGCTATGCATTCTTCCTCGGCATCCCCCTTAGCATCTGGGGCGTCCTCTACTATGCCCTCCTCCTCGCCGCATTCCTCACGAGACGTTCCCGCGCGTATGCAGTCCTCCTCACGCTTGGCCTTCTCATCAGCACATACCTTACCATGATAGAATTCACTGTCCTCCATGCCATCTGTCCCTACTGCCTCTCCTCAGCCGTCATCATCCTCACGCTAAGCCTCTATCATACTGCGTCACTCTACGAAAAGCGCATGATGAGCGTGAAGACTGTATGAAGGTTATCATCCTCGCTGGTGGGCGTGGCACACGCTTCTGGCCCTTGGGAAGGCATGGCCTGCCCAAACAATTCACGCGCACACCCATCGGCATCCTCGCCAAGCGCGCGGAAGACCTCGCAAAGCTCATCGTCAGCGAGGAGGACATCATCGTGCACACGCAGCCAGACCTCCTGGGCGTGGCGGAACGCTTCTTCCCTCGCGAGCGGATACGCGCACTTCCAACCGCGGGCACTGCTGAGGTCGTGTATGCCATGCTCCGCTCCGCGCAGCCCGACGAGCCAGTCATCCTCCTCCCCTCGGATCATTATATTCATCCACCCGAATCCTTCGCGGAAACACTCCGGCAAGCAGCAGCCTTTGCGCGTGAGCGACTCATGCTGATCGGCATCACGCCACGCGAACCTGCCACGCGGTATGGGTATATCCTCCCCGCGGGGAGGGATGAGACAGGCTTCCTGCGGATTGAACGGTTCGTTGAAAAACCCCCGCGCGAGGAGGCTGAACGCCTCATCCAGCAGGGCGCAGTCTGGAATGCGGGCGTCTTCATCCTCACGCCACGCGTCGCACGCATGCTCACCAAGGATGCGTATCTTCATGATCTGCTTGACGGGAAGCATGATGGTGGCGGCCTCACAGCATCGTTTGACAAGCATGTCGTTGAGCATACGGAGAAGCGGGGACTGCTCGTGTATGAGGGCGTGTGGAATGATGTTGGCACATGGCAGGGCTTACTGGAAGCACTCCGCCTCGGCCTTGAGGATGTCACGCATGGTCGCGTCCAAACATTCCAGTCTGAAGCATCCCTCGCCTATCTCACGCGACGCGAGGGTGTGTTGATCAATCTCCCGAAGCATGTCCTGGTTGAAACCGGGGATGCCATCCTGCTCAGTCCCGAGGCGCTCGCAGAACAAGCCGCGAAGACCGCGCCTGACGATGCACGCAAAGCAGCAAGCTGGGATACACCCCTCCAGGAGGGATGGGAATCATTCCTCAGCAGGAAGCCGGACGTAAAGCTCATCACCCTCCGGGAGGGGGCAGCATATCATGCCGAGCCGGGCGTGCTCATCATCGCTCAGGGGAGTGTTCATATCCGCATGCATGAGGAGGATATCATCCTTACGGCGGGTGAGAGTCTCACACGAGACGAGCCCCTCACCATTCACGCGCGCGAAGCAAGCCGGATCGTGCATACACCACTATCCTGGCAGGTTCACCGCCAGGAGGACGAGTGGTATCAGCCAGCACGCCCACCCAGACTACTCCCTGAGGGTGTGACGCGTATCCTCCTCCCACAGGAGGAACCCGTGCTCAGTCCTGTCAGCCGAGCAGACTATCCGCCAGGCCTCGTCCTCACACCAGCCTTGGAGCCGATCATCATGACGAGCGCGGCATACGCGCAGCACGTCCTCGTCACGCCACGCGCGTATAGCCCGCTTCGCGCGGTCATGCCCGAGCATACGTTCATCCTCACCAAGAAGCTGGGGATTACCCGGAGGCTTGCCCGCTTACCCGGAGAAGTTATCACCATTCTTCCCGGTGAGGTGAGCGTGAGCACGCCAGCACTCTTCCAGCGTGATCTCGAACGGCTTGAACGGCTTGCACGCGAGCATGGGAGTGCCATTCTCACCACGCCACCCGGCCTCGCCTGGCCCATACCAGTCATCCTCACCCGCGAGGATCATGCATACGCACTCCTCCCCCATCCCTCCGCCAAGCTGAGACAAGAGCTTATCCGTCAGGGCGCGCAGCGCTTCACCGGGATCATCAGCATCCGGAAGGATGTTCTCGCACGCCTCCCTGAGGAGGATCTTCCCAGTCTCATCCGCAGTCTTAAGCCACGCGTCCACCAGCATATCGGTAGGATTATTCCCATCACGAGCTGGGAGGCGTATCGTGAAGCCTTCAGCAGCACGCGTGAAACCATGACCGGCAGGGTGGTGAGGAGCGAGTCACAGCGGAACGTCTTCTACACGCCCGACACGCTCCTCGTCACACGCGGCGTGAGTGACACGCTCATCGCCATCACGCCCGACTATCTCCTCGCTGCAGACCTGGCCAGCCTCCCCGAGCGTGTCCTCATGCAAGCAGCACGCCGCGAATCATGGATCATGCCAAAGCCATGGGGATGGTATCGCATCCTTGCGAAGGAAGAAGGGTATGCGGTCAAACTCCTCCGTGTCAAGCCTGGCGAGCAGTTAAGCCTGCAGAAGCATGAGGAGCGTGACGAGACCTGGCTCATCCTCCAGGGTGAAGGAGTGTTGGAGCGTGACGCGCGGAGCATCCCCCTCCGGGAGGGTGTGAGCGTGCATATCCCGCGTGGAGTCTGGCATCGCGTCACGGCAAAATCACGCATGCTCATCCTTGAGGTTCAGACGGGACGACCACGCGAGGATGATATCATCCGCCGCGAGGACGCTTATGGGAGGCTGAATCAGCTTCCCGAGGATGGACTGCTCATCATCCATCCCGACGGGACGCAGGAGACTCTGTGAGAAGGATTCTTCCTTTCCTTTTTCTCCTCATTTTCTTCTTCTCGTTCCTCTTCTCCTTCATCATTCCTTATCCAAAAACCCTCTTCTAAGAAGAGCTTTTCTCACGCATTTTTTCTCTTTCATCAGGAGGATAGTGTGGATTTGATGGTGGAGAGAAGGGCTGGGCGTGTACGAAAAGGGGATTATTTGGATGGGTGGTTGTATGATAGATGAGGATTAGCGAGGGGGGGAAACGTTCTCCCCGAGAAAACCATCAGCAACAAGCTTTTTAAATGGGTTGGGGCTGCCGTGAAGG
>WAPJ01000097.1 GCA_015520785.1 Candidatus Woesearchaeota archaeon | reverse complement strand
TCGGAGAGGATGTCGTCTTCCACGTGATTACCGGGTATGATCGTGAGATCGGCTTCTGCCAGCAGTGTAGTATTCGCATTGCAAAGTATATGCATGAGGGGCATGCGTACTGTCACGCATGCTATGAGCGGGTGAGACGCGCATGATCTTCTGGCGGAGGAAGGAGAAACCGGTAGCAGCAACAAGGAGGAGTGTTCGTGTCGTCAGGTATGATCAGCATGGGAATCCACTGCGCGTGGAAGATCGGAGGGGTGTGCGTCCAGTAAAACGACATGTGATTGACGTTACGAACGCGCTTAAACGGCTCAGACGCTTCTTCGAACAAGACCTCAATCAGATTATCAGAGGACTTGAAGAGGTTGAGCGGATCCATCAACCCCACCTACTGCGGGAGCTTAAAGCGCTAAAGGAGAAAACGGATCATACGTATAATCTCGTTCTGAAAGCATTCCAGGAAACTCATCAGCCTCTGGATGATGCGATCATTCAGAGTATCAAGAGTGTAGCCGAGTATAGGAAGGATGTACAGCCGCTTATGGGACAGGTAGAGGGACGTCTCAGAACAATCGCTGCAAAACAGCATCAGGAAGAAGGAAGAATAAGAGACCTGGAGAATCATCTTGAGAATCTCAAGCAGTTTATCATCCAGCATGAGAAGAAGCTAGACGTGACATCGCTCATTCAAACGCTCAGAGAGTTAGACGAGATTATTGAGAAGATTAAAGCGTTCCTCCGAAATGAGGGGAGTGCATATTATCGGGAGACGAGAGAGATGCTTGTTAAAGCATGGGATAGGTTGGAAAAGGCACTCCATACAGCGGAAAGATCACAAACAGCAGAGAATGCCAAACGCCTTCTGGATGCTCTGAGATTATTCAGAGGAGAAGTTGATTTCACCCTGGATGATCTTATGAATAAGGAAGCGCTCGGCATTCGGCTTGAGAAGGAACTTCAACTCAAGGAGAAGGATATCCTTCGGAAGATTGGTGAGGCGCAAGAATTCGCGCGAGGATTACAGAAGAGCGCGTAATAAATGATTTTCCATTCTAGGAGAAGTAAGGAGAGACTTTATTCTCTCATGAGGAGGACGTGCACGTTCCTCCCTCCGGGCGCGTAGCGGATTGTGGCTTGCATGCCCCGCTGGGGATTATACGCGGTGAGGACGGTCTCATTCACATCCTCCAGTCTGCCGGTAATGGTAAAGTCTTCAAGTGTGAGGATCGTCTGGATGCGCTGCGCGTCACGCTCCGTGAGAGGCTTGGGGAGTGTGATCGTATACGCGACGCCATCCGGGAGGCTGATCGGCTCGCTCAGGTTCCCGCCGAGGAGCATGAGGAAGCCTGGCGTGCGCATACTCCCCGCCTCCTGCTGGCAGCCTGCCAGGAGGATGACAAGGAAGAGTATAAGGGGGATGATATAGCGTCGCATACGCCTATCACACAGCAAACCAGCACCCAGGCTTTTTAAGCATTACTCTCGGAGAGGGGTAGAATGGAGGGAAGAGAAAGCCTCTTCAGAGGGATGAAAAGAGCATACGAGCTAGAGGGAGTCGTTCCTTCTTCCTCTCTCTTTCATATTCCCTCATAAACACAGCCTCAAAAGTCATCAACTACCAGGACAAGCCTTAATCGGAGAAGAATATGCGTGAGAGGAGGGTTTAAAACACGAATAGTGTGACCCTCCTTGCCACATTATTGATTCTTGAGAAGGAGAAAGAAATAACGGGTGAGGCGTATGGATAGTCTCACATTACATAGGCTCATGCGGGGGAAGCTTCGCATGCAAGCAGCATTCCCTCTCACTTCGCGGGAGACGCTCAGCCTCGCCTATACGCCCGGTGTTGCCGAGGTTGTTAAAGCCGTGGCTGATGGCATGCCACTCCGGGATGTGAGCCTGGCCGGCCGGCTCGTACTCGTGGCCTCGAACGGTACGGCAGTCCTCGGCCTGGGGAATGTTAGTCCTGCAGCGGCCTACCCGGTCATGGAGGGGAAAGCCTACCTGATGCGCACCCTGGCTGGTGTTGACGCCCTACCACTCGTCCTCCCACTTAAGGATCCTGACGCTTTTGCAGAAGCACTTATCACGCTCCGCGAGAATTATGCTGCTGTCAACCTCGAGGATATTCGCGCGCCCGACTGCTTCATCATTGAGAAACGCTTAGAAGAAGCCGGGATTCCTGTGATGCATGATGATCAGCATGGCACGGCTATCGTCGTGCTCGCCGCGCTTATCAATGCGCTCCGCGTGACTGGGAAGCGGAAGGAAGGGCTTCGCGTGGCGATTATCGGTGCGGGTCCTGCGGGTACGGCTATTGCACGGCTCCTCCACGCGTGGGATATTCCTGCAATTCGCATCGTGGATAGCAAGGGGATTCTCACGCGGGGACGCGCGTATGATGATACGCAGTCGTATAAGCGTGAGCTTGCAGCGTATAATACGGAGAATATCACAGGTGGGATTCGTGAAGCATTGGATGGTGCGGATGTACTGATCGGTGTGAGTCGGGGTGGGATTATCAGGGCTGAATGGCTCGCGGGGATGCGTGAGGATCCGATCATCCTCGCGCTCGCGAATCCCGTGCCTGAGGTGGATCCGCGTGAGGCTGCACGCTACGCGCGGATTATCGCGACAGGGAGGAGTGATGATCCGAACCAGGTGAATAATGTGCTCGTCTTCCCCGGCATGTTCAGGGGGATCCTCGAGGCGGGTGCGAGGCGTGTCACGCTCGGGATGAAGCTTGCAGCGGCAGAAGCGATTGCACGCCTCGTGGAGAGGCCGACACCAGAGGCGTTTATGCCAAGCCCGTTGGATGCGCGCGTGCATGCCATGGTCGCGCATGCGGTCGCGAGCGCATGGCGGGAAGAAGCAGAGGAAAAGTAAGAAGGCATAGTCTCTTCGCTCTCCGCTCTTCCGCTCGCATACTCTTCTTTTTCCTTCCTTTTTTTTCTCATCCTCTTTCTTCCTCATCCCCGCATAGGCTCTTCTCCTTCTCACCTCCATTAAACCCTTCTAAATCTTTAGTTTAAGGGAGGAGTGGAGGGTAAAGATGAAAAAAGACGTGTGAGAGGTAGATGGAAGAGAAGCTAAGGAGGAAGGGAATGGAAAAGACCTCTTCCTACGCGTACCACTGGTTGGCTTCGCGCTGCTTGCGGTCGAGCACGCTGCCCGGCTTGTTCATCCGGGGCCGGCCGGTCTCGGGATCCCGGCGGATCGTCATGTTAAGATGTTTGAGATACTCGTTCAAGCCTTCGGGGAAGGGTTGTGGCGTGTGTGCATGCCCTTGCCTTCCCGGCTGGCCGGTGAAGATGAGCGCGGTATCACTCGCATGATGGAGGAAGAGGAGATCATGATCAACGATGATCGCTGCTTTCTCGCGCTCGTCAACGACAAGCCGTATTGCTCTGCTCGCGGCGAGGCGTTGTTCCACGTCAAGGAATGCTGACGGCTCGTCAAGCAGGTAGGCATCAGCATCACGGCTGAGCGTATACGCGATCCAGACGCGTTGGAGTTCTCCGCCGCTCAGCTGGCTGAGCCTGCGTTCTTCAAGCCCTTCCAGCTCGAGGGGTTGGAGAAGGCTTCGCTTATAGGACGCGTACGCGTCACGGAGGAAGTCACCCACACGCTCCTCGGTGGCTTTCAACTGTTGTGGCTTGACCGCTACGCGTATATTCCCCTCCACACGCCCACTGTCCGGTTTGAGCATGCCTGCGAGGATGCTGATGAGCGTTGTCTTCCCAATCCCATTCTCGCCGAGGATGCCGATAATCTCCCGTCTCCGTAAGACACCCTCCTCGCTCGTGAGCGTAAAAGTATCACGCGTAAGAGTGAGATTCTTCCATGTGATGAGGACTTCCTGCCTGCTGAGCTGCTGGGGGTCTAATGTCCGCTTGAAGCTGATCGGCTTGTCGCGGAAGCGGACATTCTCCGCGCGCAGGTAGCCGTTCAAGTAACTGTTAATCCCCTGCTTCCCCTCGTATGGCTTGCTTGTGATGCCGTATGCTTTCGGCACGCCATAGAGGATGACTGTCCGCTCAGCAAGACTGTCCATGATGAGCAGGTCGTGATCCACGAGGACGACATGCTTCTCTCGCTCAGCATGCTTCTGGACGCGGAGGCTCATCCGGAGGCGTTGTTTAATATCCAGGTAACTGGTTGGCTCGTCCAGGTAGAGGAGGTCGTGCGGCTTGCTCAAGGCTGCTGCTATCGCGACTTGCTGGAGTTCGCCACCACTCAACTGGCTGAGCTTCCGCTCCGCGAGATGGTCAAGCTCATACTCCCTGAGGATCCGATCGGGATCATCAGTTATCCTCTGGAAGAGTTCGCGGACGCGACCATCCGCATGCTGGGGGAGGGCTTCAATCTGCTGTGGCTTGAGGCTGACGCGGAGTTCGCCACGCGCGATTCTTTCGAGGAGGAGGCCTTCCTGCGTGCCCCGATAAGCTTCAAGCACGTCATTCCACGTGACGTCATGGCCGATCCTGCCGAGGTTTGGTGTGAGCTGGCCGGAGAGGATTGCCAGCAGAGTGCTCTTCCCCATGCCATTCCGTCCGAGGATGCCCGTCACGCGTCCGCTCGTGATGACTGGCATGCCATACACTCTGAAGCCGTTCACGCCATACTGGTGGAGTGGTTCACCCACAGCTTCCGGCAGGTTGATGATGAGGATCGCATTGAATGGGCACCGGTTAACACAGATCCCACAGCCCGTGCAGAGTTCCTCGCTAATCACCGGCTTCTCGTCAGAGCCTGTTGTGATGCATTCATCCCCCATCTTATTCACGGGGCAGACTTTAATGCAGAGGTAGCCGCACGCGTGCGGGTTACACTTGTCACGATCAATCACAGCAATCCGGGGCATGCGCGTGAGGAGGAGAAGCATATTTTAAAGCCGTGTGGTGAGTGGGATTTTTCCTCTATCTCTCTTTTCTCCTTCCAGCATGCGCTTACCATCCTCCCTCTGCAGAGGCTGCATCCTCCTCGCTTTCCAAAACCCTCCTACTCTTCCATCTCCTTCAGATTCGTTCTTCTTCCGCTCCCATCCTCTTTACTCCTCTCCACAGCTCTTTTTTTCTCCAACTCGGATTCCTCTTCTCCTGCAGGAGAATAAGGGATCGTTCTCAGGGAAAGAAGTGTATGATGATCGGAAAGATAAGAATGGAGAAGGGGATGAAGATGATGGGACGCGTACAATCACGACCTTAGCCTGCATGATGGAGCCAGACGATGAGGAGGCTGAGAGCGATGATCACGCCAATACTCGTGAAGAGGATGAACACCCACTGGCCGGGCTGGAGGATCTGCCCTGTGGAAGCATGTGGGAGGATATCATCGCGGAGCGTCATGCCAATAATGAGGAGGCTAATGCCGAGGAGGATGAGAATACTCCCACTAATGATGAGAATGCTCTTCACGCGGCTTCACCCAGCATGCTGAGCTTCATGTCAATCTCGAGCGTTTCAAGCTCGTAGAGGAGGAGGCGGAGCTGATCGTCACGCGTCTCGCGTGCGAGCTTCTTGACAAGCCGTTTCGCGCGGCGGACGAGCCTCACGGCCTTGGTGAAGTCCTGCCGGCTCACGTCTTCCGCCAGCTCGTGGAAGATGCGTGTGAGTTCGCTCCGCGCATCCGCGGGAATGGTGGGCTTGCGGATGAGGCTTTCAAGCAGGCCTACCTCCTGCCGTGCGGTTGATGCGGTATCATCCGTCCGAGTCTGGGCGAGGGGAGTAGTGCGTGGTTCATCAGAAGGAAGTAAGGGGGAGGATGGTGTGTGGGAGGTACTGAGCGGCGTGTCTTCAACTGAAGGAGGAGTATCCTCGTGGATAGGGTGGGATGCTTGGGATGAGGAGGGGGATGGTGATGCGAGCGGGGATGATGAGATTGGAGGACTGGGCATGGATGGTCCCTCAGGGACTAGAGGAGGCGTAAGCGTGGGGGATGTCTCGTCTTGCGCGTAGGCTTCTCGTGCTTCCTTCTCGTGGAGGAGCCGGTAGAGTTTCTCCTCAATCTCTGCTTCCAATTCGCGGAGGGCTTTCTCACGTTCCTCAAGCTCTCTGAGGAGGTGTTGTGCAAGAGCTGGCTGGATGGGCTCCTCTGAGAGGAAGAGTCCGTGAGAGACTTCCTCCCTCATAGGGGGATATGTTTGAGAAGGCTCATGGCGTGTGCGAATGGTTTCTTCAACACGCGCCTCATCATGACGCTGTGCTTCCTTTTCCGCACGATCCTCCTTTCCCTCCTCCTCTGCTCTTTCTGCTTTCTTTCCCTCCCGGTGGAGGATTTTCTCGAGGAGATGCTCGTCAACCATGACGATAGGAGCCTCCTTCTCAGGTGTTTCTTCAGCATGCTGCGCTTCCTGCCGTGCGAGTTCGCGGAGGCGTGCTGGCAGGGCTGGGAGAGTGAGGCTCTCGGCGAAGGGATCCGCATGCCGTGGATGCGCTGATTCATGCTCCTTCCCCTCCTCTCCATGCTCGGGATGGGATGGTTGGTCCTCATTCACGCCGGGAATAGGAATGGGGAGGGGATATTCATCATGAGACGTGGAAGGATGATGGGTCTCCGTGGAGGATGAAGGTGGAAGAAGTGGAGGAGAGGATGGAGTGGCTGCTGTTGGGGTGGATGGAGTGTGGGCTATGCTTGTAGGAGGGGGATGTGAGGCGGATGATTCATCACGCAGTTTTCCTACTGATGCTGCTCGAGGTTGAGAGAATGACGGAGAGGGTGACTGCGGGGATTGTGAAGAGGATAATGTGGGCTGTGAGGATGAGGCGGAGGGGAGTGATGCGAGGGGTGGTGTGAGGCTCTCACTACTCTTCCTCGCCTTCTCCTTCTTTCTCCGTGCCTCTCCTTGCTTCTCTTCGGCCTCGCTGAGGAGGGCGTGCAGGCTTTTCAAATGCTCATACCGCTTGCGAGTGCGTTGAACAGCATCCTCAATCAGACTGATGACTTCCTCTTCAAGCATGTGGCGCGCATCCTCGGGCGTGCGCGCGGTGACGATCCGCTCGGCGAGATCATGCGCGTGGAAGGCTTCCTCAAGCCACTGGACGATCCTGCTCCGCAGGACAGGCCATTCATCCGGTCCAGGCGGTTCTCGTCTGAGATAGTCGATGAGTTCGGGAAGCGTGCGGATCTGAACGCCCTCGCGCGGCCAGAAGGCTTCCATGGGATGGAGCTCGTGCAGGAGGACGTCGCGTGGGAGCTGCTGCCTGGCACGCTGCGCCTCCCGCTGGATGACATGCTGAATACTCGGCTCCTCCCCCGGAGAGTCAGTCCGCTTTCCCCTCACTGCTTGGAGGCTGGCCTGTTTTGCCTGTGCGACGAGTTCCTTCAAGCGGAGCGTGACTGCTGTTTCAATCGCTTTGCGCGTTGAGGATGCGCGGAGGATGCGTGCCAGCTTCTCATCCCCATACGTTTCGCGGAGCGTGCTGATAAGCGTGTCCTTCTCCTCGAAGCGTTTCGGCTGGGCGAGGAGGGTGAGGAGGAATGCTGCCTCGTCCGCTTCGCGCGTGGCATGCTGTTCGCGCAGCTTGCGAATGAGAAGCTCATATTCTTGGCAGGTCTCCTCGTCCATACCCATCCCAGCCCCCCAAGGCGTTTTCTCACGGGGAAAAACAGGGACGGACTATTTAAAACATCAGCTACTCTTCACGAGTGACATCATTCTCGGTGAGGTATGCGAGCCCGCCGGGAGGGATGCTCAGCTGGATGCCATACTCCTCGTCGAGGAGGATGAGATAGCTTACCTCTTCAGCGGGCATGCGTAACGCATTGATGAGCGCTTCACGATGATTCTTGCCGAGACCCATCCGCACACCATCCGCATCCCGATGAATGACAAGCACGCGCATAGGGGGATTCGTGCGTCTCATCTTCTATAAAACTCGCTTCCAGTATCCCGGAGGATTTTCAATGAGCGGGGAAAGGGGTAGTGTCACACCGCTCTTCAAACCAGCCTTTCCACGCTCTCAGATCTTTATCAGCTATCCCTCCTCTTCACCCGTCTCCTCAAGAAGGAGATTAAGAAGGGGATACTAGGAAGAAAGAAGAATAAAGGAGAAGAAAGGAAGGAAAGGATTAAAACGCGTGTGAGACTGCGTGAAGCCTATGCATGACTGGCTCATTCATATTCCACCCGAACGCGAAGAGAAAGCGTATATCCTCTTTCTGCATGGCTGGATGGCTGACGCCTGGCAGGGCGGATTATGGAAGATCCTCGCAAAGTGTGCGGAGGGATATGGGAAGATCATCCTCCGCCTCCCCTACGCTGATAGTGAGACTGCACGCATTAGTCGTGAGACGATCCTCGAGCGGATACGCGAAGCGGAAAAGATGGGCAGGATTGTCTGGCGGATTGGTTTTAGCATGGGCGGCCTCCTCGCGAGCATAACCCGGAGGGAGGATGAACGGCTCATCCTTATCAGTCCCGCGCTCGTCAGCCTCTCACAAGCCGTGAGACTCCCTCTCTTCACGCTCCGCGAGAAGGCACAGCTCATCCTCACGGGACGGGTGGGACGCGTGGATCGGAGTATCATCTCCCTCTTCCACCAACCACGATTGAAGCGGGAGGATCTGATCATGCACGCGTGGGACGACCAGCTC
>WAPJ01000096.1 GCA_015520785.1 Candidatus Woesearchaeota archaeon | reverse complement strand
AGCTGAGACGGCAAAAGCTTCTCAGCAAGGACCAGTTCACGAGCAAAGCCCTCCGCGAGGCTGCACGAGAACTCCTCCGACAAGCGGGTGAGAAGCATGCCTTCGCCTGGCCGAGCCTGCCGGGCAAGACACGTCACCAGCAGGGCGAGAAGATTGACGTCAAGCCATGGCATGGCGAAGCCTACCGGCAGATTAGCGTGCGTGACACGATCCGCCGCGCCATCCTCCGCCAGCATACGCGCATACAGCCCGAGGATGTTCGCATTGCCATCCGCGCGAAGCGCGAGCAGAAGCATGTCATCATCCTCCTCGACGTGAGCGGGAGCATGCGCGGCTGGAAGATCCGCGCGGCACGCAAGGCCCTCGCCAGTCTCGCCATTGAGGCACGCGAGCTGGGTGACACGCTCAGCCTCATCGCCTTCGACACGACCATCCGCCTCACAACACCCCGCGCAAAGGATGAGCAAAGCCTTGCACGCCTCCTCAGCCTCACACCCCAAGGAAAGACCGACTTGCGCCAAGCATTGCGAGAAGCACAAAAACACGTCCAGCCCGACGAGCCGACCGAGGTCATCCTCATCACCGACCTGCAGGAGACTGTGACAAGCCCTGAGGCAGTCTTGCGTGAAGCGGAACGGCTTGCACGCATGCATGCCAAGCTCAGGGTGATCCTCATCCAGCCGACACGCGAAGTTGAAGCTTTTGGCAGGAGGCTTGCCAGTATCACGCATGGCAGCCTCTACACGACCACGAGCGAACAGCTCGAGGAAACCCTCCGTGAGGCATACCATGCGGAAGAATAGGCTGTTCCACCCACTCTCTTCTCTCCCCTTATGGAATCTTCTTTTATTATCTCTCTTTCTCTCATACTCTTTCCTTATTCGCTTCTCCCCTTTCCTTCCCTGGGATACTCCTATCCTGAAGAATTCCTTCAACAGGTAAAGGATTCTCTCCAGGAGGAAGTGTTTTGGAGAGGAAGCTGGTGGAGATAAGATGGTAGAGAGGGGAGGGATGGGAGAATAAGAAATAATAAGAGATGATATTATTCTCTCTACTTTTCCCTCCTCGTCAAGAGGAAGCCTCCGGCGAGGAGGTAGGCAATAGCAAAAGCGAGGAGGCTCACGTCGAGCGCCACGCCGAGGCGTGTGAGGAGGAGCACGCTCCCCAGCGTGAGGAAGAAGAGGCCGAAGAGGACGAGCAAGCCACCAGTCAGTGTGCGGATGAAGAGTCGTTCAAACCGCTTCGCCCGTTCCTCAAGCCGGTCAAAACCCCGCTCCACAAGCATGCTTAAGAGTGGCTTGATGATCTCCTTCAACCAGGCCTTCCAGTCATCCATACACGCCTTCACCTGTTCTTCCTACACGCCTTCCTCTTTTAAAGCTTGAGCTATAGGCTTATAAGGCATGCTGCTGATGCTCCCTTTTGCTTGAGAAAACCTCCTCTTCAAGAGTGAATGGATGTCCCTGCTGCTTCACATTCTCTTCTCTTTTCGTGAAGCGCACGCGTCCACGCTGGTGAAGGGAACAGGGGTTTTCTCATCATACGAGATGATGAAGGGTGACTGCTTCATGGAAGCAAAGAATGGTGATACTGTGCTTGTCCGCTACGCGCTCCGCGTTAACGGCGAGCTTGTCGAGACGAACAAGGAGGGTGAACCCCTCCGCGTGACGATTGGGAGTGGCAAGCTCATTAAGGGTTTTGAAAACGCGCTTATCGGCATGAAGGAGGGGGAGGAAAAAACAGTCACGCTCACGCCGGAAGAAGCGTATGGGAATCCCCGCGATGATCTCGTCCAGGAAATCCCCAGGGCAGCCTTGCAGGGGAACCCGCAGGAGGGCATGCACGTGCAAGCGCGTGATCCAGCGACTGGCGCAACCTTCACGGGCGTGATCACACGCGTGGGTGATGAAACCCTCACGGTTGATTTTAACCATCCCCTCGCCGGGAGGACGCTCGAATTCACCATCACGCTCGAAAAAATCCTCCCCAAGGAAGAAGCATAACGAGAGGGCAACGTTATCAAACAATCTTTTCCTTTCCCTTTTCTTTTAGTATTCTTCTTTCCGATCCACTCTCCGCTCTGCATTCTCCCCCCTATCGGATCATAAGAATGTGGGTGATTCCTGACGAATGGAGAGGACGAGGCTCCGGAAGGGTTTGAAGGAAAAATGAGGGGTGATGATACGCGCTCACTTCACACGCTTTCCACCTCACCAGCTTCTTCAAGATACAAGTCTCTCGCTTCGCGCAGGTTCTCCACTGCTTCCTCCACCGTCCTCCCCTGGCTTACAACGCCCAAGAGGAGGTCCTCCGCGATATACATGTCCTCCTCCAACCAGACGCGTACCCGTCGCATGATTCATCACCATTTTCATCCGCGTGAAGCATTCCGCTGTTTGAAGAGCAGCCAGGCGAGGAATGGCATTATCATGAGGAGGAACCATTGTGCCAGGTCAAGCCCGAGAAAAACGGTGGGCTCGGCACGATAGAATTCGACAAGAAACCGGAGGATGGCATACGCGAGCATGACCATGAGGAAGACTATACCCTCACCCGGCTTCCGCTTCACGAGGAAGAGTCCGAGAAGGAAGACGATGAGATCCTTCACCATCCCATATAGTTGGACGGGATGGCGTGGCACGCCATCCGGTAGGACGAGCGCCCACGCACAACTACACGGCCTTCCAAGAATCTCACCATTCAACAAGTTTGCAATCCTCCCGAGGCTGAAGGCGAGGAAGAGCCAGGGTGCGAGCACATCAGCAAGCCGCCAGAATGAGACGCGCTCCCGCCGCGCGACAAGCCACACGCCCAGCAATCCGCCGAGAATTCCTCCGAAAGCCGCCAAGCCCCCCTGCCAGACGGCAATCACCAGGAGTGGATGCTGCGCGTAATACTCCCAGAGGAGGAGGACATGCAACAAGCGCGCACCCAGAATCCCCCCGAGCAGGCCGTAGAGCATGGCATCCTCCACCACTCTCCTCTCCAAGCCATACAGTCTCGCGAAGCGCGGTGCGAAGAACCAGGCGATGAGAAAACTCGCGAGGGCGAAGAGGCCATACCAGTGGACCGGGAGGCCGAAGAGTGTGAACGCGACAGGACTGGGCGTGAATGAGAACGGCATACTGGATGACGAGTAGCGCTTCTTTTTATCAATCCTTCGCTTCGCGTGAAGAAGCTTCTCCTCCTCTTTTTCCTCCTATTCCATTTCTTCTTCTGTCTTCATTCTCTTCTTCTCCTTTTCCTGCTTAGGCGTGTTTACTCGTCTGAGGAGTGTGAGATGCTTGTCTTCCTCCTCGTCTGAGAGATGAGAAGATTGTAAGGGGGATTGGTCCTCTCAGAAGAAGAGAGTGTATTATTTGAGAAGGAGGATTCATTGAAGAAAGAGAAGGGAGGGGGGTTGAATTGTTTTCACCTGTCCTTTCCCTCGGGCTTATTCGAGTTCTTTCACGGTGAGCACGCGCATGCCACGCGGCTCGCCATTCTCCTTACTCATGCCCACCATGAACTTCACGCCACGCCGCGCCGCGTACTGGGCGAGATCACTCGTCACCCTCTCGTCAAGGACGAGCGCGTGCACGTCACTAATCCCCTCAAGGCTTGCCTTCAACTCGCTCACAGGTACTTTGCCGAGGATTTCAAGATTCTTCCCGAGCACATACGCGGCCTTCGTCCCGATCAAGTCTTCAAGCAACTGCTTATACTGCTTCTTCTCCTCCTCGCTCAAACCCCCCTGGATGCGCGGTGGCTTCGCCTCGGACTGCTGGCGGCGCCGCTGCTGTTGCGCCTTCCGCACGCGTTCACGATTCTCCCGGTTCGCGCGTTCAAGATCCTCAGCAGTATGGGCGAGCTCATCCTTCGCCTGCTCCACGGTTACTCTCCCACGCAGTGCCTTGTGTATCTCCTTCTTCGTGAGTTCTTCCACTTCCTTCCCGTCCGGCGCGCGAGCGACAAAGTCGATCTCAGCGACTTCAAGCAGCTTCTTCAGGATGAGATCCCCACCACGATCCCCATCCAAGAATGCTGTGACAGTCTTCCGACGGGAGAGCTCCTGAATCGTGGGTGGGATCGTACTCCCATTCAATGCGATCACATTCTTAAAACCATGCTTGAGGAGGTTGACCACGTCAGCACGCCCCTCAACGAGGATGATCTCATCCGCCTCATCCACTGCCGGCCCGGCGGGGAGCTTGTCCCGCCCATATTCTTGGATTTCCATGACACGCACCGCATTCGCAACCTCCTCCGCCAGTTCCTGACTGTCGGGAATGGTGGTTTCAAGCATGGACTGGAGGAGTTCCTTGGCACGGTCAACCACGTACTGGCGTTTCTTCACACGGACATCCTCAATCTTCTCAACACGGATCCTCGCGTCACACGGACCGATCCGATCAATCACTTCAAGGGTTGCCGCGATAATACTCGTCTCCGCCTTATCCATACTACTCGGAATGGTAATCGTGCCACGTGTTTTTCCCTTCTCCGTCTTCAAGTCAACCTCGATCCGGCCGATCCGACCACTCCGCTGGAGTTCTCTCAGCTCAAGATCAGAGCCGATGAGGCCTTCCGTCTGGCCGAAGATGGCGCCGATCACGTCAGGCCGTTCAACAATCCCATCAATATCAATCGTCGCATGAATAATATACTTTGCAGACACCGGGCTGATCTTTGCCATGGCTTGTTCACCTCACAGAGCAGCCCTCACCCAACCCTCTAGAGCATATCAGCTCTTCTACCAGGGGGAGAAAAGCCTTTACCGGGACGTGGCAATCCTGTGTGAGAAGCAGGGTATCATACTAGTGCAGAGCAGTCTTTATGCTTCCTGCTCGCTCCCAAACGGCCACGCCATTCCTCTCCATCAGGGGGAGGATGCTCATCCCCCCTTCCCTATGGAGTGGCTGGTCGATTGGAAGAGTGTAAGTGTGAGTATGAAGTATGATCATCCGGCTGTGCTCCTCACACAGTCCTCATCCCTCAGGCTTTTCCTCCCCACACCAGGGGGTTGAATGAGGGGTGTTTTGATCATGCTCCTCCGTCACTTCGCGGTGAAGAGACGATACCCCTTGGGAGAGCCCCCCTTCTTTATAAACCCTCCTTTCCTGATCGGCCGTCATTCTCCTTCTCCACGCTCATCCTCCACCCGCTTTTACCAACACAACCAATTCCGAGCGAGTGGAGATGACAACGAATGCTAAGAAGGAAATGCGTCAAGAGAAAATGAGAAATGGAAGGGCGAACCCCATACGTTTAAATACTCAGGCCTGCTGCGCGAAGGGGTATGGGACTCAACTGGAAGCGCATTAGCATTACTGCTATCATTCTCATCCTCCTCATCACTGCTGGGTATTACCTCCTCCACAAGCCGAGAACAATGGAGGATCCGGTGGTTATCAGCATGACCACGCGGAACGTGACGCTCAGCCAGGCAGTGCAAGCCTATGCAGCCCTCCCACCTCAGCTCAAGCTTCGCATCAGCCTCACGGATTTCATCCAGAATGTGTATCCGCGCAAGCTCGTCCTCCTCCAGGCCGCGGAGGATGCCGGCTACACGCTGCCAGTAGAGAATGCCAGCCAGGTTGCAGCACAGATAGACCTCCAGTTTAAAGCAGAGAATAGCAGTCTTGACGAGTATTTGCAAGGCCTCGGCCTCACTCGCGACGCGTTCATCCACGCTTTGGCTGAGGACATGCTCATCCAAGCCTACATGCGGGACATCCTCACGCAGGTGAACGTGACCGTCACGGAGAATGAGACCCGCGCATTATACGAGCAGCTCAACCTGAGCCGGCAGAATCTCACGTATGAGAACGTGAGCAGCCGCCTCACGGAACTCATCAAGCAGCAGAAGGAACAAGACTATCTCAACCAGTATATCGCCTTCCTCATGATGAAGTATAACGTCACCATTAACACGGACGCACTCACAGCATTCCAGGCGAAGCCAGAATAAAGTCTCTTCTTCCTCTCCTCATTCTCTCTTTTTCACCACCTTTCCCTTTCCCCTCCAACCCTTCACTTCCCCCAACACTTTTCTTCCATCTTTTCCATCAATCTCCCATCCATACGCACCACCACCTAATATTTCCATATGGAAAATTTTATTCTGATCCCTCAAACCGCGGAGCGCAAGCCTTATGAGTCATGCTTCTTCCAATCCACATCATGCGGCTGGAAGACCTCCTTAACGAGCATGCCCCGCCAATCACCCGTCGTGACGCGCTTGCAGCACTCGGCATCCTCACCCTTAACGCCCTTGCACACGCCGAGACCACAACCACAAGGACATCCAGCACGCCTCAACCAGCATGCACACCCCACTTCTACGGTCTGAACGAGATCTCCACACCCCTCCACCTCCCGGATGGGAGTCTCTTCCTCTCATCACAAACCCTCACGTCACGCACCATCCGCATCACCTATCCCGGCCCTGACGGGAAGATTATCGTGGATCCTGCCGACTCCTACTTCCTCGCCCTCCCAGGCATCCCGCTCGACGCACGGCTCAGCCAGATTGATCAAGTCCCCACAATACCCTCCTCCTTCATCCCCTCCTATGATGGTCCCTTCATCTTCCCACGAGGAGACGCTGGTAAGCCCACAGTCTTCATCCGCATGACCCTCCCCGAAGGCCTCCGCGAGAGAGGCTATCCAGAGGTTAGCGCACAATACCTCACACTCACGAGCAGAAGGGGAAGCGTGCGCATGCTGAACGTGACCTTCCACACACCCTTCCAGCCCTTGACGCACGTCACGTTCTTCACAGCCTATCTCGCGCGACGGGAACGAAACGTGTACGAGCTCATCCAGCTCGCGCCAAAAGAAATCAGCTGGCTGTACGCGCATCAACCCCTCATCCCCTCTGTAGAACCTGCACGCGTGCTTGACGCATCATTCAGCTTCCTCGAGAATACCCTCCTCCCTTTTGAACATCCCATCTCACGAAAGGCACGGAAGAAAAAAATCAGCGTCTATGAGAATAAGGGAGAAAACCTCTTCTCCTACGCGAGAGTCCTCTTCACCCCGCGTGAAGAAACCGTTACCATCTGGCCTTCCATCCATCATAAGACGTATTATGAGAAGCATCCGACGACACGAAAATTCTTCTGGCGGGTCAACCTCTCCCGGCCGGACGTGCAGTATGGCCGCTACCTCCCCATCAGCATGACCGGTCATCCCCTCTACCTCGGAGGCATCATCCCCTTCGGCGGAGACTTTGAACCATACCCTGACGTCATGGGCAGAACACTCCAAGCCTATCGCGAAGCGGGATGTCCCAAAGCCTACTTCACCCGCCTCCCCTGGGGAAGCAACTGGAAGGGCGAAGACCTCCTCTAAAAGACCGCGCGTCTAATCCCACACCCCCTCTCTTTCCATATGGAAAGATTTACTCTTCTCATCCCCTCATCATGCCGCATTCTTTTTATGATACCCTCCCATTATCCTGTACCGAATGGATATTGAAGGCATACTTTCCACACCCGTCTCCCGGCGGGAAATACTCCTCCATGCAGGAAGGGGGATCACCTCTCTTGCGCTCTCTCTTGCGGCTTGGCGTGTCTTCGCGGAGAGACGTGATAAGCAGCATGCTCCTGTTTTGCCCGATCCGCTTGGCGGGAGCGCTCTTGACTTGGAGCTGGGTGTTGGTGTGATTGCCATTCCCCTGACGGGAGAAGTGGTCGTCTACCGGCAGGCTAGTGGTCATGTCGAGCCCTTCCCTCGTCCTCTTCCGTACGGTTGGCTTCTCCATACGGGCGAACCACTCCGGAGCATGCGGATCGAGACTGTTCAACACGTCTCCGGACCGGACTTCCCTGTCTCATACGAGATCCACCCATGGGAGTGGGATGAAGCATCATTCCGCCTCTACGCTTTCCTTGAGGATGACACACCATTCTGGCAGACGAGCGTGCGGCTTGACACGCTCACGCTCCGCGTGAATGATCAGCCATTCACGCTTGGCGTCTACTTCTTCTCCCAGCCGATCTATGGGATTCCCCGCTTCCTCCCTTATCCTGTCGTTCATTATCAGGCTGAGGATGAGCAGGTACGCTTTACCGCGTATTATCATCAGCATTTTATCAATACTGCGGGGAGCTTTCTTGACTGGAAGCTGAGAGACCTCCTCCCACCCGCGACTGATACGCCTCCACGTATGCGCGAGGTGAATACGCTCTTCAACGTTTATCAGCGTAAAGCATGTCTCGAGGAGAAACTCTCCGCGTGCGATCCACTCACCGAGCTCTCACGCGTGGGAATAAGCAGTGTTCCTCGTGCTGATGGTCCGTTCCGCATCAGCCTTCCTCTCGTTGAGGCGTTCGTTGACGCGTATACAGCCTTTGTCAAGAAGCGTGCGCCTCACGCACGAATAGTCTTTTCTCGTCCCGCATGGGTTCTTCATCCTTCATATCTTGAACGGCAGCCTGAAGGATTCCTCCCCTATCGCGTGAGAGGGAAGAAACCCTACCCGTTGGAGGAAGGCTTCTCCTATCAAGCACTGATTGATGACGTGGTCACGCTCAGCTAAGCGAGACGCGTTAAGAGTATTCTCTCATCACACGTGAGGCCGAGCTTGTCAAGCGTTATGACGCTTCCTCGTGTGAGGATGTCTTCGCGCATTTCTTCAGGAGAGATATCAAGAAAGGAAACATCCATACTGAGAATACGCGTGTTATAGAACGCTATGTCCGCTTCTCGCTGGAGCGTATCCGCGAGGATGAGGAGGAAGAGTGCCTGTCGGCCAGCTCTGCTCCCTTCACCATTCGGGCACGCGCCGAAGAGGTATGCTCTACATCCCTGGATGGGGAGTGAGCAGTCAATCAGCCTGCTGAAGAATGCGCTCTTCCCTCCTGCCTGGCGCGTGAAGAGGTCTGGCCTACTGCAGAATGGACTCCCACTGCTGATACTCTGCGTGAGGATCCTCTCGAATGGAATGTCTCTCAGCCTGCAGTGATTGTAAAGCTGATGGATGGTTTCTTCTGTCTGAGCGTGCTGGAGGACAAGCCCATCATAGAGGGTAAGCAGCGTGATTGTCGGGAGGTCTCCTGTCGTGTATGCGTATGCTTGTTGGGTTTTCGTGTTGTCTTGTGTGAGTGTGATGGTGATGGTGCCGAGTGTGCTGGTTGGTTGGATGATGGTGGGTTGGTGTGTGCGTGTGTATTCGTGTTGTTTCTTTCCTTTGGGTGTGTGTTCGGTGAGTGTGAGGATTGTGTTGGGTGGGATTCTTTCTGTGTGGAGGATGAGTTGATTGTTTTTGAGGGTGAGGAGGTCTTCTGTGGGTGGGGTGGTTCGGGTGGGGTTCATGATGCTATCGTAGAATTTCCCTACGTCGTTGATGGGTTGTGGATTGCTGAGCTTGACGAGGATGAAGCTGACGATGCTGATAACGAGTAGTGTGAGGATGAGCGCATTCACGGTTTGGAGTGTGAGTCCGTGACGCATATGCTGGTTTTTTTTGGTT
>WAPJ01000095.1 GCA_015520785.1 Candidatus Woesearchaeota archaeon | reverse complement strand
TGGTGTTGGGCTGGGTGGTCCTAGGGTTGTGAATGGTTCTGCTTCTCTTGGTGGTAGTGGTGTTGTTGGTTTTGTGAGTGGGGGTGTGGTGGGGAGTGTGTCTGTGAGGCGTGTTGATGTTCTTTCTAAGATTCGGCGTGTGCGGCCGTTGGTGTATCGGAAGGATTCTGTTCGTTTGAAGGAGTTGGAGTTGTTGAATCGCTTGTATGTGCGTGCGCGTGAGAATGAGTCGTTGAAGAAGATATTAGTGGAGAAGGGTGTGTGGGGGAAGCTTGTGGGTCATGATCGTGGGGAGTGGCGTCCTGAGTGGGCTGATGTGTTGTTGGAGGATGAGCGTGTTGTTGGTGTGTTGAATGGGTCGCGTGTGGTGGATGAGTATGAGTTGTCTGATTTGTTGGCTGGTTTGAGGAAGCCTGTGGGTGAGCGTGGGCGTGTGGAGGTTGGTTTTGCTGCGCAGGATTTGAGGGATGTGTTTCCGGAGGTGGTGGTGTGGGATAATGCGACGGGTACGTGGGGTGTGACGTATTCTGAGTTGATTCCGTACTTGTTTTTGGCGGTGCAGGAGTTGGATCGGCGTGTCAGTCTGTTGGGTTCGTCGTCTGGTTGGGGTGGGAATGCGACTGTCGCGTTGTTTGCTGTGAATGCGTCTCGCTCGGCGGTGGCTGATTATGCTAAGAACGCCTCGTATGCGTATCGTGCCTTGTCTGCGGACTCGCTGGAGGGCTATCGCTTGGAGGATATTACACGGCTGATTGACTATGCGCCGTCAATCCAGCCCCTCTCCGCTCTTGCGCGGAATGCGTCACACCTCTTCATCCTCCATGCGAATAGGACGAGTATTACCCCACTCCTCATCCCCCTGGGGAATACGAGCATGCACGTCCAGCTCCCATCCATTCCACGCTTGGGTGCGACGAGTATTGCTGCGAGCATCCAGCCCTTAACGGTTCTCGCGGTGAATTCCTCGGCTTCACGCGTGTACGAGCTGGTGAATGACTCGTGGATGCTCATCTGGGAGGGGTAAGATTATAAGCCCATACGCCCTCCAACGTGGCTTGTATGGATGAGTCGCTCCTCTTATGGACGGAAAAGTATCGGCCCAAGTCTTTCAGGGAGGTTATCGGGCAGGGGGAAGTGGTGAAGCGTGTTGAAGGTTTTGTTCGTTCAGGAAACATGCCGCACTTGCTCTTCGCAGGCCCTCCTGGCACGGGGAAGACAACCCTTGCTCTTGTTATCGCGCGGGAATTGTATGGTGAACACTGGCGGCAGAATATGCTCGAGTTGAATGCGAGTGACGAGCGGGGTATTGACGTTATCCGTACCAAGGTAAAAGATTTCGCCCGTACCAAACCCCTCGGGAAGGTTCCGTTTAAGATCATCTATCTTGATGAGGCTGACGCGCTGACGCGTGAAGCCCAGCAGGCCTTACGCCGCACGATGGAGCTTTACACGCAGACGTGCCGGTTTATCCTCGCGTGTAATTATAGTAGTAAGATTATTGAGCCGATCCAGTCGCGCTGCGCGATCTTCCGTTTCAAACCCCTCCCGCCCGAAGCAGTACGGAAGCTCATCAGGCATATTGCGAGGGAGGAAGGCCTCAGGGTGGACGAGGATGCTGTCGAGGCGCTCATCGCGATTAGTAATGGTGATAGCCGCAGGGTGATTAACATCCTGCAGAGTAGTGCCGCATTGGACAAGCATATTACGGCTGACATGGTCTTCCAAGTAGCTGCAGTAGCACGGCCGAAAGCAGTGGAGGAGATCCTCACACTCTCCCTGCAGGGTGACTTTCTCAGGGCGAGGAAGAAGCTCTTGGATGTTATGCTTGATTATGGCCTGTCAGGCGTGGACATGGCAAGCCTCTTCCACCGGACGCTCCTCCAGCTCGACCTGCCGGAACGCGCTCGCGCACGCTTGCTCAGCCTCCTCGCGGAGGCGGAATTCCACATGGTGGAGGGGTCTGACGAGTATTTACAATTGGAAGCCTTCCTGGCGAACGTTGCCTTGGAGGGCGAAAAGCTCAAATAATCCCCCCAGCCTATTCTAGTCGTATGCGACGCGTCCTCATCCTCACCCCCCTCCTTCTTCTCCTTCTTGCTGCGTGCACCCCGCAGCAATCCTCCTCATCCTCCCTCCTCCTAGCTACGCCGTATGGCTTCTTCGCCCTCCAGGAGATCCCCCTCACGGGATCATCAGATTCTCTCGAGGCGGGGGTTATCCTGGAGAATCCCTCACGCACACCCCTCACCCAGGGGGAAGTCGTCTTTACTGGTGTGGATCCGAGCCTCATCCAGGTTGAGGGTTTTGACAAGCACTTCACGCTCCCGCCAGCATCACAGCTTACGCTGAACGGCACGGTCCATGTCACGCTCCCGGAGGGTGTTGACCGGCTCCCATTCACGCTCCGCGCTTTTGCATGCGTGCGCCTCCAGCCGCTCGTCACCCTCGCGCTTACCAAGCATGGCGTGACGAGCTATACGCAGCCTGACGGCCCCCTTCAGATAGTGGATACGCGTGTCTCAGGCAGGAACCTGCTCGTCACACTCAGGAATACGGCTCAGGGTCTTGTCTTCAGCCAGTATGGCGCGGAGCGTGGCAGTTGTAGGCTCCCAGCGGATTCTTGGCTTGGCAGGATTGACGCTCGCCGTGAGGATGGTTACGGCCTCCTCATTAACGGTCAGCAGTATTCGTGTGAGGTCGCCTCCTGGCTGGGCATGACAGTGCAGGAACAACACGCTGGGAGGCTTACGATCAGATGCGAGCTCCCCCAGCTGTCGGAGAATGCCGTGACCGGCCATCTCACGTTCGCCTACCGGTATCGCGAGCCACTCTTCACCCAGCAGGCAGTCATTATCCGTGGATCATAATTCTTATTCCTCCTTTCTTTTCTGCTCTTCATCCTTAATCCGCCTTTACCCTTATCCTCCTCTCCTTTTCTTTTCTCTTTGTCTCTCTCATCCGAAAGAGATGATGGAGAATACGAATGGGAAAAAGACTATGTGATGGAAAAGAAGGGGAAGAAGACACCTCCCGCTACTGGTCAAACCATAGCATAATCTTCAAAAACATGCTCCTCCCTGTCATTCCTTTTATCGGAATCCTCATCACGCCAAGCATGATCAGCATCTACCTCTCCTGCCCACGGAAGGCATGGTACCAGTATGTTGCACGCATACCACTCCCACCCTCACGCGCCATGCTCATCGGGAGGATCTTCCATGAGACGCTCAGCCAGCTCACCCATTACAGGCGGGACGAGGATCTTCACGCTTTCCTCATAGACGCGCTCACACAGACCATCCGTCAGCATCATGACCTCCTCCACGAGTATGACCTCCACGAGCATGACCTGCATGAACGACTCACACCCTGGCTATCGCATGCGGAACGCATCCTCCAGCATCACCTCCCCCGCGCGGAGCGGATCATGACCGAGGTCACGCTCACGGACGATCAGCTCGGCTTGAAGGGACGGATTGATCTCATCATCAGACAAGCCGAAAGACTCCTCCTGATTGAATGGAAGACGGGCCGGCTCAAGCAGGGTTTCATGAGTCCCCACACGCTGCAGGCGGACGCGTACGTGCATCTCACCCGCACCCTTGCGGACGAGCGGGAACTCTTCCTCGTGAGCGTAAGCACAAAGCAGCATCTCGCCTGGCGCGAGTCACCCTTCACACCCATCCGCCTCGAGAAAACCATTAGCCGTGTGAAGAGCATCTTTCAGCAGGAGGAGCCACCAGAACCCGTGAGAACACCCGCATGCCGGTATTGTCCCTACTTCTCACGCTGCTGGGGGATGCAGCCCTCATCCTGAATGATAAAACCAATCCTCCTTCCTTCAGGCCGGCTCCGATGCTTCCGCAGAATCAACTCACGCTTCCCCGTGGCCTGATCATACGCGACTTCCACAAGCGTGCGCGTCACATAGCGGATAAACTCGCCCCCATACACGCCAAACGCATCAGTATCACGCGCATACGCATGACTCGTCAAGAGAATACTCACATCCGACTCTACAGCAGCCTGATGCAGGATGCGAAGCTGCTGTGCGAGCAAGCGTGACGCTTCAGGAATCTCCTTCACCTCGGGCAGGATGAGCCGGTAGAGCATGCTCACACTATCCACGATAATCAATCGCACACCCTCCTTCCCCACGAGTTCAACGGCCTGCTCAAACGCCTTCCGCTGCTCCGCGAAGCGGACCGGCTTAAACCGGATCAAGCGTTTCAGCAGTTCCTCCGTCCCCCCAAGCTGGAAGAAGCGTTCCAGGCTGAAACTCTGCTCCGTATCAATATACACGACCCGCCGTTCTCCAAGCTCCGCAAGCGCAGCCTGCAAGGCGAGCGTCGTCTTCCCAGCACCGGGAGGACCATACAGCGTGGTGAACACGCCCGGCTCAAGCCGCCCGATGAGTTCTCCCAGTACGCTACTCCCCGCCGAGAGGCCCTCCATGAAGACTAGAGAAGACCCTTGAGGATATATAAAACCCCTAACCATTCGCTTTTTAAACACGCGTTCTCCTCCAGCATGTCACGGCCCCGAAGTCCAGGCGTGCTGACAGCCTTCGGCACGGAAGCCGGAAGGGCGGCATGCACTGGCAGTCGCCGTGCAGGGGCGATAATACATGCACGGCAGGAGTCCTCACCCCCCACGCGCGTTCAACCGCGCATTCACGCCTGGTGATTCTCCTGCCAATACCATGAGGTGGGATGGCATATGAGTGAGACGAGCTTCCTCATACCCCAGGAGGAATACTTGAAGGCAGGCGTGCATATCGGCACGAAGTATAAGAATGCCTTCATGCAACCCTACATTTACAAGATCCGTCCTGACGGTCTCGCCGTCCTCGACGTGAAGAAGATTAACGAAGCGCTGGATCGCGCAGCGGACTTCCTCGCACAGTATGCGCCCGAGGATATCCTCGTCGTTTGTAGGCGGGAGAATGGCTGGAAGCCGGCAAGCCTCTTCGGCAAGCTTACCGGCGCGAAGGTCATCACGGGCCGGTATCCGCCAGGCATGCTCACAAACCCAAACTTGGATATTTTCACCGAGCCGAAAGTGGTTGTCGTCTGCGACCCGTGGCCTGACCGGAATGCCGTGCGGGACGCGCAGCGCATGGGCATCCCTGTTGTGGCATTCGTTGATACGAACAACACGCCGCAGGGGATTAGCGTCGTGATTCCTGCGAATAATAAGGGTCGTAAAAGCCTGGGCGTCCTCTTCTACGTGCTCGCGAAGGAATACTTGAAACGCCGCGGCCTCCTCCAGAGCGAAGAAGGCCTCCAGTACAGCCTGGAAGACTTCACCACAGATTAAGGAAGAGGAAAAAACGCTTCCCCCCTCCTCTTTTCCCTATTCCCTTCCAATTATCTTTCCCTATTCTCCCCTTTTTTTACGCTCTCTCTTTTTCACCTTCCCCTCATCCACCCCTCTTTTTCCTCTCCACCACTCTTTTTTTGATGATGGGAGGAATGAAGAGGTTGAAAGAAGAGGGTAAGGCGTGAGAAGAGAATGAGGAAAGCGTACACGCAGAGAAAGTATGGAGAAGACACATCCCTTTACCTTACTCCTCGCGCATGACAATCCCAACCCTCAAAAAACCCCTTGGTTTCATGCAGCCACCATGCACTTGCTTATCGACATGGATGGTGTCCTCCTCAACAGTGAGGATGCACACTACGCGTCATTCCACGCCATCCTCACCAGAGTGGGGATTCCCTTCACTCGCGACCAGTTCACCCAGCTTAAGGGGAGAACGGCACGAGAAATTATCACGAGCGCGGCAGAAGCCGCAGGCAAAATCTTGGACGAGGAGGCAATCCACCAGCTCATGTGGGAGCGCATCCGCATCCTCCCAGCCTTCCTCCATCAGATCACACCACACCCAGACCTCCCACGGCTCAGGGAGATTCCCTTCATGATTATTACGAACGCGCGACGCGAGAGCGCACGCATCCTCCTCACCAACGTCTGGACTCTCACGGGGAGACGACCCTTCATCACACGATCCGAACTCCCCACTGGTAAGCCAAGCCCCTGGGCATACAGGAGTGTGAGCAGCATCCTCACCACCCCTCTCCACGAGCTCATCCTGATTGATGACACGCTCAGCAACGTGCAGGCCGCGGAACGGCTTGGCATGCACGCCTACCACTACACGCGCGGCTTCAAGGAGAACACCCTCTACCCATTACTTTTAAAAATACGGTCTGCTTTAGGCGGATGGTAAGACGAAAAGCCGAGGTGATCCATGCATGCGACGCATCCTCTTCCTCATCCCCCTCGCACTCCTCATCCTGCTCGCAGGCTGCCAGCAGCAGGGCGCGAGTAGCAGTGGCAACCTCTATACGGGCGGGACGAACGGCCTGCTCATCAGCCTCGTTGATCAAGCCCCGCCAAGCCTCATTTATGATAGTAAGCAGACACCGTTTGACATGATCGTCCAGGCGAAGAATGATGGCGAGTTTGACGTCGGCTGGATCACCTTCACGATAAACGGCATCAGCCCGGATGATTTTGAAAACCTCCTCGCTGGCACGGAGGATGTCACGCCCGTCCAGCGTGCGGGTGATGGGAAGACCTTCCTCGTCTATGCCACGCCCGACAATCCCATCCTCGGGAAGACCAAGCTGGGCGAGCAAACCCTGCCTGGAGAGGAGAGACTTATCACGCTCGCAAAGGACGTTGCCTATACGAAGGAACTCACAGGGGGCGGGACGCTCAGCTTCCCCTACTATATTAGCGCATGCTATCCCTACGCCACGCTTGCCACGATCCAACTCTGCACGAAGACAAACTATCTGACAGGGGATAACAAGGTGTGTGATCCCGCAACGCTCAAGCAGATGAGCGTGAGCGCAGGCCCCCTCCAGCTCGTTGATTATAAGCAGCAGGCCGTGGGGAGTAAACGCTTACGCCTCACCCTCACCTTCAAGCTCAAGGATAATAGTGGCATTTACAAGCCGAAAGCAGAGAGAGCTGATATTGCCAGTGAGAGTGACGTCACACGAGAAGTCCAATATGACACGCTCCAGACCTGTCAGCCGAGCACGCTCAGCGAGGAACTCCAGGAGAGGGACTACTTTTATGCGATCATCGACCTCTCGGATATGAAGGGTGTCAAGCTCCGCTGCAGCGGCCTCCGAGAGGATCCCAGCGCGGCGAATGGCGCTGAGGCCGTGCTCAAAACAGTCCAGCCGAACTTTGCGAGCGGAAAGAGTATTAACATCCGGATCATCATCAGCACTTCTCCTGGAAGGAGTGAGGCAAGGAAGGAAGGCCTTGTCCGTCTCAACCCGGATGGAACAGCAACGCTCACGTGCACGGCAGACTTTAGCAATGCGGACGTGCCCACGGATGCGATCAGGCCTGCACGCATCGCGACAGTCTACTATGTCCGCCAGGACGTGGCAGGCAACCTCCAAGTCACGCATAGCGAGAGTTAGAACGCATACAAACGATTCTCTCCCTGAGTTTTCATC
>WAPJ01000094.1 GCA_015520785.1 Candidatus Woesearchaeota archaeon | reverse complement strand
GCAACTCCCCCCATTCCTGAGAGGGAAAACCTCCCTCCTCCTCGTGGTCCTCTTACGCCTCTCACGAGAACCTTTCCCTCCACGCAAGGGTCATTTGAAAACATTTATGAGAGGATTCACTCGTTACCTCCGCATATCCGTTGAATATCTTAAAGAGCTCATTATCACCAACGCGACAGACGTTGCTAAAATGGTGAATGATGCTGAACACTTCGCCCGGCTCATCAGCGCCCTCACGGGGGAGAACGTCTTCTTTACGCATCACGCAGCGCGACAGTTTAAAGATTATGAACGGGATGAACGCTTCAAGATAACCGCTTTTGAAAAGATCGTCCGCTACTTGAAGGGTGAGGAACGAGCGCGAACATACTATGGGCTTATTGATCTTGGCAAGTCGCACGAGTATGTCCGTATCCTCCTCAAACCAGTGCATGGAGCGTATGAGATCGTCTGGATGAGCACGATCAATGAGCATGATGCTTATGAGAAATTCCTTCGCAAAGCCGCATAATCATCCCTATCCTTTCGTCTTCCTTTCACCAGAGTGTTCTCTCTCTTCTTTTCCTTTTCCCCTTTCCTTTTAATCATCCTCTTCCGAATACGCTTCTTCAAGGATTTCTCATCAGAATCCCCTCCACCCTTCTCACCAGTGATATGATAAAGTGGATGGGAAGAAGAAAAAACAAAAAAAAGGAAATGAAGCGGGGAAAGAAGAGACTCTGACCCTCACGCTTCGCCACGCGTCCTGCTGAACGCACGGCCTCGCGCATGCTCTTTGAGGAGGCGGGTGATCTCATGCGTCCGCGAGGTGAGCGTGACCTCCCCATTCCGCACGCCCCGCGACTCGTCATACCAGGCGAAACGGTAGCGTGTCATCCCCCTTGGTGGGAGGAGGCGTTCCCCGATTTCAATCGTAAAAACACCCTCCCCGTCTTCCTCAATGAAGGAGTATGACTGGTGTGCTCCCCATCGTTCTACCGTGTACTCCCAGCCCTCCCGCTCCGCGAGGAGATGGATAAGCCTGCTCATGCGTGTGATGACAGGCGTGCGGAGTGCTCCTTCAAGGAGACTGCTGAGTCTTACCGGATCCCTTATGCGTGTTTCAACCGCGGGGAGGAGCGTGTCATCATGCGCGCGGCGGAGCATGCTTAACCGTGCCTCGAGACCCTCTCTGAGGAGGTGGGTGTGGAGGGGTTCGAGAAGCCTATCATACGGTGCAATGCGAACCCATCCGCGCTCCTCCTGGAGGATGTAGCCGATGGGATGCGCCCGGTCTTCCCACGCGAGTTCTTCAAGAACGCCCGTGTCACGCGTCACGCGCCTCCGCCATCCCCTTCCCTCTGGGAGGCTGTAGAGGAGCTCATCAAGAAAATGCATATAGCGCTCTCCTATCCACGCATTGTTTTTTAGGCTTCACGCTTCGCGTTCACCCAGCCGGAGGGTGAATCGTTCAACCGTCCCCAGCGTTTCTTCAACGAGTTCCCTGAGGAGGGGGAGGTATGCTTCAAGCTTCTCCATCCTGACGCGCGTGGATGGGTGTGGGCTGATGAGACTACAACAATCCCGGTATGGTTTGATGCTCGCAGCGTACGTGCCAATCCGCTTCGCGAGACTGATGATTTCCTCCTTATCATACGTGACGAGGGGTCGGAGGATGAAGGCAGTGCTGAGAAGGCTTACAGTACGCATGTTCTGCATTGTCTGGCTTGCCACTTGGCCGAGATTATCACCCGTGCAGATCGCATCATACCCGTCCCGCCTGGCGATACGCCAGGCTTGGAGGAGCATGTACAAGCGGAAGGCGACAAGCTCCACGGCGCGCGGAATCCTCCCATGCGTGCGGAATTGGTATTCATGATACGGTTGGAGGTAGAGATGGCTTTCAAGCTGATAGTCATTCAGCACGTCCAGAATCTCCCGTATCTTCGTGCTGAGCACCTGCTTATTCTCGGGGAACGTGTGATAATGGATGAAGTCAACCCTCACGCCGCGCTTCATGAGGAGCCATGCGGCAGCGGGACTGTCAATCCCCCCGCTCAAGAGGCATAAGGCTCTCCCCGTAACGCCGAGCGGCAATCCGCCAGGCCCCTCCAGCCTTGCAAGATGAATGAGCACGCGATCCCTGAGAATGTCAATCCTCACTTCACGCGAAGCGTCGAGCCGTGCCGGCAGGCCTGCCTCTGCGAGGCGTCTACCCAGCTCCTGCCGTATCTGAAGGCTTGTGAGGGGATAGTCCTTCCAGGCGCGCTGCACGCTCAGCCTGAATGCCTCGCGCGGCGCATACTCCGTGAGAAGCATGAAGAGATCATCCAGACTCCTAGGCTGGGGGATGCTGAGACTCTTCCACGCGTGATGCACGCCGAACACGCGCGTGAG
>WAPJ01000093.1 GCA_015520785.1 Candidatus Woesearchaeota archaeon | reverse complement strand
GTAGGGGAGAGAATGGATAGAAGGGAATGGCAGGCTGGTGGGAGGATGACTCTGCGTGAGGAGAGAAGGGGAGTGTGGCTGAGTGGGGGAGTGGGAGTATACGTGTGGGAAAGCACTAGTTTTAAAAACGCCTGGCGGGGTCCTTGCGGGCATGGATGTGACACGGCCTCTTGACGCGTTGAACAAGGCGAAGGATAAGCGGGTTATTATTGAGATGAAGAATGGGAAAACCTTTAGCGGGATCCTCCGCGCGTTCGACATTCATCTCAACACCGTCCTTGACGAGGCTGAAGAACGGAAGGATGGTGAGACCATCCGCAAGCTCGGAAGGATCTTCATCCGCGGAGATACGATCCTCCTCATCAGCCCTCCTGTCGAATAAGCATACTTGGTGATCTGGTATGAAGGGTACGCCCAGCATGGGGAAGAAGAGTGGGAAGCGGCTCGTGATAAAATGCCGTCGCTGCGGCCGCGTCAGCTATCACGTGCGGAAGGGGTATTGTAGTAGTTGTGGCTTCGGCAAGAGCAGCAAGCTCCGCCACTATAACTGGAAGAAGCCGGGCAAGTAAGCATAAATACTCTTTTTTTCTTTCTTCATAGGCTCTTATCTTTTCTCTTCCCCTCCATCTTCCTTTTTTTCTCTCATTCTTCTTATCTCCTCTTATCATTCGCGTGAAGTAGAGGGGGGAAGAGGGAAGGGAGAAGAGGGTGAATCTTGTGAAAGGATGAAGCATGTAGCCGTGTCTCTTCCTTCACGATTGGAAGCTGGGATGCGTCTCATAGAGTCTTCGTGCTTCCGCTTCGCGTTCCCATGCCTGGAGGAGGCTTTCTAAGCCTCTCTCGCCATGTGTGAAGACATGCTTCTGCACGCGCCAATACGTGCTTGCCGCTAGGCGTGAGCCTCCGAGCGCGCTGAGCATGAGCCGGGCGTACGCGCCCCGGAGCGTATCCTCACTCTTCCGCTCGAGGAGTGTATTCTCAATGCGTTTATACGCATGCTCGTCCATGGGGATGCGCGTGTTAAGCATGCCTGCCATGGCATGGAGGATCCGCCAGTGCGTCTGCCTGCCAATCCGCTTCTTGCGTGGAGCGGGCTGCTGCATGAGGTAGGGGTAGCGTTCCCTGAGGATACGCTCAAGGCTTCCCGCGGGGATGAAGAAGTATGATCCCTCGCTCGTCTTGAGGCGTGGACGCGTATAGACTTCCTCGGGCTGGAGGATGAGGATCACGTCTGGCTGTAAGTATTGGAGGTCTTCTCTGAACGCGTTCCAATGCGCGGGGGAGAGGACTCCCTTATACTGGTGGATGAGGCTGACAAGCTGGTCGGGATGCTTTACCTTGCGAAGCGCGCGCGTATACCCTCCAGCCTTCGCATCACCCCCAATAACCCTCTGCTCGTCCATCTTAAAATAATAGTCTGGGATAGCAGTCTTCTCCGCTCCCTCAAGGATGCGGAGATCACCCCCATACGTGAAGCCCATCCCTCTCAGCTGTTCGCCCAGGCCATTCCGCAGGGCGTGAGAAACATATCCCTCCCACGTGAAGCCGAGAATACGGCTCGTCTGCCCATTCACGAGATGGATGAGCTCCCCCATGACCCCTCCTTGAAGGAGTCCATCCCAGCCGAGCAGGGGTTTATGAATCTTATCCTTCCTGAGAAGGGTTTTTATTCCCATCGGGGAGTATGGTCCTCCCGTGTAAGGATACGCTCAAGCTCAGCAGGGCCTGCTGCGAGGATCGCCTGATGAACGTCATGTCCAGGCCCTCCCTTGAGGAGATAGGTGAGGAAGCGAGCGTATGCGCCCTGAGGGGAGTCTTCCCCGCGTATATACTCTATCTGCGCTCCTATCTGCCGGAGGAATGTTCTTTTCTCCTTCTCATTCCCAAGTACTGGTTGGAATTCTACTCCGAGAAGATAGCCCATCCCAAGAATAATCCTCCATTCAAGCTGTTGATAGGCTGGCGTGTGAGGCGCAGGAGGCATTTCCCGCATGAGCCAGGAATAGGATTCTGTGAGTGCGCCTGTCAGACTCCCCGCAGGATAGAAAATGTATGTTCCCTCTCGCGTTGTATGTTCTTCTCGTCGGGGGGTATATTCGACGGGATGGAAGATGAGCATACGGTTAGACGTGAGATTTGAGAGCTTCTCTTTCAGGTGTTCTTTTTCTTCTTCGCTCACCTCCCAGTGGGATGGGATGAGGCTGAGGAGTTCAACAAGCCGTTCTGGCGTGGAAACCTTTTGAAGTGTTCGTCTTTCTAGAACCTTCTTTTTTGATGTGGCTTTCGCATCACCCCCTATCATGTGTCCATCCTCCCTGAGAATAAAATCTGGAATATAGAGTGGATGACCATATGTCGGAGGAGCACGCTTGGCGATGATCTCCTCTAAGAGGGAAAGATCCCCCTCATACTGGATTCTTTCTCCTAAGAGGATCTTATTGAGATATCCTGCAGGAGACCCTTCCAATTCTCTTCTGACGTGTGCTTCCCATGCGTGTCCCTTCATGTTTGTTTCAAGACCCTTCACCATTCGTGTAAGGCTTCTGATGAGGGAGCTCATAGTCCTTCCCCTCAGAGAGCGTCTTTTTTTATCTCTTCTCTCATCTTTTCACTACTCCTCTGAGAGAATGCCTTTTTATACCCTTCAGGGTTGACTTGTGCGTGTCATGGCTGATGAGGATCGGATTGAAGAACTCGTCCACCAGGTAAAGCCTGCCTTCAAGGAGCATTACGTCAAGCTCCTCGGAAGTGTTGAAGCGTATGAACGGTTTATCCGCGCCGCACTCAGGTGGCCGCGGAAGAGTATTCGCGTCAACACGCTCAAGATTAGTGTTCAAACCTTACGCGAACGCTTAGAAGCGAAGGGCTGGCGGCTCGAGCCAGTCCCCTGGTGTCCCGAGGGGTTTTTCATCCAGCATCCCACGGGGAGGCGGGATATTGGGAATCTGGAGGAGCATGCGCTCGGCTATGTGTACGTGCAGGAGGCGAGTAGTATGGCACCGCCGGTTGTGCTCAACCCACAGCCGGGCGAGCTTGTTTGGGATGCGACTGCCGCGCCCGGGAGTAAGACGACGCAGATGGCCGCCATGATGAGGAATGAGGGTGTGATTCTTGCGAACGAGCTTGACGCGTCACGCATTGCAAGCCTCAAGGCGAACCTGGAGCGGATGGGCGTGTGGAATGTGATCATCACCCAGTCTGACGCGCGTCGCTTCACGCTGGAAGGTTTTGATGCTATCCTGCTTGACGCGCCCTGCAGTGGGACGGGAACACTCAGCAAGAGCCTGAAGCCGTTGGAATGGTGGAGTGAGCGTGGCCTCCTCCGCCTCAGCCGGATCCAGTATAGCCTCCTCACGCACGCGTACAGCCTGCTCAAGCCGGGTGGGAGGCTCGTGTATAGCACGTGCAGTCTCGAACCATTAGAGAACGAGGCTGTTCTGACGGACTTCTTCGCACGGCATCCCGAGGCGGAAACCCTGCCCATAAGCCTCCCCGGTGGGAGTCCTGCCTTCACCGTGCTTGAGGGGAGCGTGTTTGACGAGCGTGTCCGGCATGCCGTCCGCTTCTGGCCGCACGAGACTGGCACGGATGGTTTTTTTATCATCCTCATCCGTAAGCCCGCATGACGCGTGCTTCTTCTTCCCCCTTTTTCTCCTTGGCTTTTTTCCCTTTCTCTTCTCTCTTTCAGTGGGAGAAGCGTTTGTTCTTGACCCCTCTTCATTCTTCTCATTCCTCAGCGTATACGCTTTAAGAGGAGTGTACGCTTCGGCGTGCGTCCTTCCTCTCTGCCGAGGATCCTTCCTAATAGAACTTTTTTGGGAGGATTATCTCATCATGTTCGTTGAAGCGTTTTGGAATGAATGGTATGACGAGAAGGATACTCCCCCTTTAGGGAGAAGCCATATAAACGAGCATGCTCCTCCTTTGATGATGATTGCGTTCATGCATGCGTGATGAGAAGAACTGATCATGATGGGGTGAAGATGTTATGCAACAGCCAATGGTTATCCTCCCGGAGAATATGATTCGTACGACGGGTAAGATCGCGCAGATGGCGAATATTAGCGCGGCACGCGCCGTTGCCGAGGCAGTGCGGAGCACGCTCGGACCACGGGGAATGGATAAGATGATCGTGGACGAGCTGGGTGACGTGATCGTCACGAATGATGGAGTGACTATCCTCAAGGAGATGAACGTGGAGCATCCGATCGCGAAGATGATCGTTGAAGTGGCTAAAACACAGGAAGAGGAGGTGGGTGATGGGACGACAACCGCGGTTATCCTCGCGGGAGAACTCTTACGCGAGGCGGAAGCACTGCTCGAGCAGAACGTGCATCCCACCGTGATTATTGAAGGGTTCAATCATGCCTTGAAGATTGCCCTGGACGCTCTCCGGAGGGGGGCGAAGCGTGTCCGCCTTCAGGATGAACGCCTCTTGCAGCGGATTGCCTTGACGGCGATGACGGGGAAGGGCGTGGGTGAGAGTCGTGAGCATCTCGCACGAATCGTTGTGCAAGCGGTGAGGCATGTCGCGCAGGATGAGCGGATTGATCTTGACGCGGTGAAGCTTGACGTGAAGCCCGGGGCGAGTATTGAAGAAAGCCGCCTCGTGGAGGGGATCGTGCTGGATAAGGAACGCGTGCATCCCGAAATGCCCCTCCAAGTGGAGGATGCGCGGATTGCACTCCTCGACACGGCGCTCGAGGTACGGATGACTGAGCTTGACGCGAAACTCCAGCTTTCCAGTCCCGACCAGTTTGAAGCCTTCCTGGCGATGGAGGAGCGGATGATCCAACGGCAGGTTGATGCGATCGTGAAGGCGGGTGCGAACGTTGTCTTCTGCCAGAAGGGGATTGATGATCTCGCCCAGTACTACTTGGCGCAGCATGGCGTGTATGCTGTTCGGCGTGTGGTGAAGAGCGATCTTGAACGCTTGGCGAAAGCGACTGGTGGGCGGATCGTGACGAGCGTGGAAGAATTGAAGGTGGAGGATCTTGGCCGTGCAGAGCGTGTGAGGCAGGAGAAGGTTGGTGACGAGTATTATACGTTCGTTGAGGGCTGTCAGGATCCCCGCGCGGTCAGCCTCCTCCTCAGGGGGAGTACGGAGCATGTCGCGGAGGAAGTGAAACGAGCAGTTGAGGATGCCTTGGGCGTGCTTGCCGCCGCGCTGCGTGAGGGCGCAGCACTGCCGGGTGCTGCCGCGGCTGAAATGCTCGTCGCGCGCGCGGTGCGTGCCGAGGCGGAAAAGGCGGAGGGGAAGGAACAGCTCATCCTTGAGGCTTTCGCACGCGCATTGGAGATTATTCCCAAGACGCTCGCGGAGAATGCCGGCCTGGATCCGATTGACATCCTCGCACGCTTGCGGAAGGCGCATGCTGATGGAAAGCAGACGAGGGGTGTGAACGTCTTCCAGGGTGGTCTGGTTGACGCGTGGCGTGAGGGTATTGTCGAGCCCCTTGCCGTGAAGGAGCATGCGCTCCGTGCCGCGGTGGAAGTGGGGAGTATGAT
>WAPJ01000092.1 GCA_015520785.1 Candidatus Woesearchaeota archaeon | reverse complement strand
GATGATGATTGTTGTTCCCGTGACGCCCATGTCTTTGAGCGTGGTGAGGAGTGCATGGCTTGCCCGCTGTGCAAGCCTGGCCGCGGTGGCGATCGTGGGGAGGGGGAGTGCGGGGTAGAGTGGCGCGTGCACGCCGGGGATGATGAGCGTATGCCCTTCAGCTGCGGGTTGAATGTCAAGAATGCTCATACTCCCCTCCTCCTCGTCAATGATGAAGGCTGCCTGTTGTTTTTCGAGGATGGCGCAGAAGATGCATTGCTCAGGAATCCGATCTGGCATAGCTACTGGTCACACGCGCATGACGTTTAAAAGTCCTCCGCTTCGCGAAAGGCGGTATGCTGCGCTGCTCGTTCATCATCCTCCCGGGCGTGGGCGTGAAGCGTGAGAAGCGCCTCTGGCAGCAGGGAATCAGATCGTGGGACGCGTTCGAACGATCACACCTCTTCGCCAAGTCACGGTATCATGATGCGTGGATGCGCGTGCTCGGCGAGGCGCGTCACGCCTATCTCCGAGAGGACTGGGAGTGGTTCGCAGAACGCCTGGGCAGGGACGCGTGGCGCCTCCTTGCGGAGGAGGAACGCGTCGTGTATGTTGACGTTGAAAGCTATGGTGTGCTGAAGAAGCGTGCCACGCTCATCGCCTTTCACGATGGGCGGGAAACACGCATCCTCCCCAGTCTTTCCTTCCCCCGGCAGGACGTGCAGTGGATGCTGAACAGGCAGCGCTTACTCGTCACGTTCCATGGGCGCGCGTATGATCTTCCTATCCTCGAAAAGCTCGGCCTGCGCGTGGATCATCTCGTGCATATTCCAGCGGAAAGCCTCTTCGCCAGGCTTGGCTGGCATGGAAGCCTTACGAGTATTGAGGAGCGAATAGGGATTACGCGTGGCGAGGATGAACGATTAGGGAGTGGCATGCCCCTGCGCGTCTGGAAGCGCTGGATCGCCACGGGACGAGAAGAGTATTACGAGCAGCTTGCAGCCTATGTGCGTGCTGACGTTGAACATCTCGCCATAGCAGTACGTCAGGCGCTCCGCGTGTTCAAGCAAGAGCATCAGCTCACCCCGTGTTAGGATTCGACCAAGAGAGCCATAATCATCTTCCCATCCATAATCAGAAGGGAGATGAAAGAAAAGTGATAATGAGCAGAGGAGGAATAGGGTAAGAGAGGAGATAAGGCGAGAGTATGGAAAGAAGGAGTGTGAAAGGAAGGGTCTCCCACTGAGAAAAAGATAAAGGAGAAGTGAGCATCATGCTCCTCCCGTTTCTCCGCGCTTCTTCCCCTTCCTCGTGACGAGTGATTCCTTCTTCGCCTTCGGACTGATAATGGCAGAATTCCCCTGCGGGTCTTCAATCGTGATCGTCACCGGCTCACTCCCCTGGAGGATCCGCTGGAGCTTCTTGAGCATGCGCTTCGCCTTCTCCCGCTGCTCCCGCTCCTCCGCGGTCTCCATGGCGAAGCGGACTTGGCGTTCAAACCGGCGGAGGACGCCCTCAATATTACTCACATAGCCTGGACTCCGCGTGACCGGCTCAATACTCCCCAGTCTCCCAATCTTTACCGTGGCAGTACTACTCTTCACCACGCGCGCCTTCAAGTCTTCCTCATTCTCGACGCGGAGCGTATAGCGGCTCGGCTCGTGCGCTTCCAGGATATCAACATCACTCGTGCTAAACCTGCACTGTGGATTCTGACAGGTCATACTATACAGCCTAACACGCCCAAAGTAGGGAATGTCCCGTTCCAATTCCATGAGTGTGAGCGTCCGCTGCCCGCAGACTGGGCATTCCTCACCCTCCAGGATGACGGGTTCTGACTCGGGCTGATCACTCGACCGCAGCTCATCCTCCCGTGCCATACGCTCCTGCAAAGAGGGAGGGACTCTTAAGCCTTTCCCATCGTGCAAGAGCAGAAGCATTCTTCACACACCCCTTCTTCTCTCTCCTTCTCCCAATCTCACAGCAAGCCTCTCCCACTCAGCGATACTCCCCTCACGGTCCACACTCTCCAACCCCCCGCTCACCCATCCTCCCACCTCTTTCATACAATTCCTCTCCCCTTCACAATCCCCCTCCTTTCCAGCAAGACGAAGAAGGAAGCATTCATCAAACACATGGAGAAGAAGGAGAAAACGAAAAAGAGGATGGAATGAGAAGAGGACTGATAGCTTATTCGCTGAGAGACGCGCCGATCAGCATTCCGCGGGGCGTGTCACAATCACACCATGCCTTCCGGAGGAGGATACGCTTCTCCGCGAGACTATACGCGGGTGATTCCACTGGCATGCGAATAAGCCAGACGAGGCCATCCTCCTCGCGGAGCGTGAACAGCCAGTCGTCACGCTCAACACAGCCTGGCATGCGGACAAGCCCTTCACGTGTGAGAATACCCTCCTCGACACGCTTGCCGAGGAAGGACTCCCACGCGGGGAATGCGATCCGCCCATCATCCGCCTCTAGAGGGAAGACAATGGGTTTTTCACCCTCATGCACACCCTCGGGGAGGAGCGTGAGCTGGTATGACGCGTCAATACGCTGGTAGGGTTGCGGAATACGCTTCACGCTTGCAGGCACGCATCCCGCGCCATACGCGCACGCCTCGCCAGCCGTGCAAATATCACCCTCACGCATCTCCTCGTCCAATGGGCAGAGGCAGGGCATGCTCGTATTCCCCTCCGGGCAGACGAGACTGGGGAGTGAGAGGCTTGGCTGCTGGAAGGAGAGGCTGAGCAAGGCTTGCTGTGGGCTGAGCGTCTCCTGGCAGATGAGACGGGCTGTGAACGCATCCCCCCCATCCCCACTGTAGGAGGGAGTAAGGCAGGCGGGTGTGAGGAATCTGACAGCCTCCTCGCATGCTTGCCGGGCGAGAGCCTCTAGGCATGCTGCTGGGTCGTGCATGCTTTCAAAACAGGACTTCGCATCCTGAATAGTTGATTGGAGTGTGCTGAGCGTATCCGACAGGAGGGGATAACACTGACAGGTAAACGCGCTATACACGTCCTTCATGGGATCAACGCGTATGCCGCACGCGCTGCCCGACGATCCGCGGGTAAGATTAAAGCCGGGACAGCGGGGTTGTTGGACACGCGCGTATTCCTCCTCGCACGCACTGCTTGCCGGCTGGCTGCACGCACTCCCACCGAAGATGGGATCCTCGTAGGTGGTAGCATGCGCCTCTCGTGTCAAGACGGGATTGCACGTGACACGCTCGCACGCGAGGAGCATTGCTCCTTCTGCTTCACGGAGGATCGTATAGGCTTGCTTACACGCGATGCATTCTGCTGTCGTGCAATGCTCAAGATCCTCACGCGTCAAACCCCTACAGGCTTCACGCGCTGGTGTGACGAGCGCTTCATAAGCTTCCTCTGCTTCACGACAAGAAGCCTGCGCGCCCGCTTCAAGCGTCCGCGTGAGCGTGAGGCTCACGTTCACGATCCGCTCGAGTAGGATAAGCCAGTCTGGCACGCTGGGAAGCATCCTGTCAAGAGAAGCAGGGGGCGTGTCATTCACACCTCCCTCGGGGAGGAGGATCGTGCAGGATGATCCATCCGCGAGACGAACGGTAATCATGCTCACTCCTAGAGGGATGCGTTCCACTTGTACGCCATCCTCCAAGCGGATGAGCACGCCCGTATCAACACTCACCACAGGTCCCGAGAGGATGATACTCTGCTCGTCCTGCATGCGGAGGACGCTTTCAACATGAATATCACTACAACTCGCAGTCGCATGCACGAGTGGAATGAGGATGATCAGCAGGAGGAAGAATGCTCTGCGCATCAGCCAGTCACCTCTACTGCAGGCTTCCCAAGACACGCGAGATCAAGATTCACACGAATCAGCGCATCACTCCCCGGGAGACGGACGCGTTCACGGTCCACACCATCCTTCACGAGGAGGAAGTACCACGCGCCAGGCCGCGAGGGTTGGAAGACATCATCCGTGAGGGGGATGAGCGTGTAGGGCGCATCCTCAGCCTGGAAGGCAAGAAGCACGCCCGGACAGGAGCCAGTAGTCTGGATCGTGTAGCGTGGCGCGCGTCGCAGCGTGAATCGCATCCCATCAAGCAAGGAGAATTCCTCACGCGTGAACTGCTTGACGAGAGCATACGTGCCATCCGCCTCGACGCGGAGCGTGAAAGCCTCACACCGCCAGGGGAGTGGACGGGAGAAGACACCATTCTCAAAAGCATACTCGCAGGAACCCCCACCCGGACAGGAGAGGATGAGCGTCCCATTCAATGGGAGGCCGTCATCACGCTCAACACGCAGCCGGACTGGCTCGGGCGTGACATCCACGCAGAAAGCATCATGCCCCACACGCGTGGGAGGCTGAAGCGTGTTTTCAAAGCGCATCCGCATCGCGAAGCGGAATGGTACTGGCAGTCCTGGCTGATCAATCTGGACGATGAGCGGCATGCTCACCGAGAGCCAGGCGAGGCTTCCCTCCGCACACCCCTCACGAGTTTCAATCCTGTCAAAACCAGGCCCGCCCGTCACGCGGAGGCGCGCATAGCGTGAGACTGGTGCGAAGCTGACCGCGAGACCTGAAGCCGCGGGAAGAGAGAATGTCAACCGTTCGCCTGCCGGTGGGGGTGCGCGTGGCGTGCCATTCACGCTCACACTCCGCGCATAGGCTGCGAGACGAGCGAGAAGACGAGTCTCATCAACCGCTCCGCGAGAGCATGTCATGCGCAGGCCGAGGGGATGGTTCATGCTGAGCGTGAGCATGGAGAGATTCTCCAGGATGCGGAAGGCATGCACTTCCCGCATGAGCTGATGGGCGCGCGCGTACAGCCTCCCGAGAGGATACGAGCTGCGAATACTCAAAGGCGTCAGCCTGTTCGTCCCGCTCACCGCGTTCGGCATGATGCGAACGAGCACGTCATCCTCGCGGAGCGAGACCTGCACGTCGGGTGGTGCTTGGAAGGTAACCTGATCGCCACACGAGCGTGTAAGCTCGCGGGCAATCCGACTCGCAATGGCATTCTCAACCTCATCACGCGAGGGGATGAGGAGCATGCCATCATCCAACCAGTAGGGGAGCGTATAGTCTTTTGCGAGGCGGAGACCGTCACGCGCATCGGGAAGACCACCCCGCAGGGCGGTGAGGAGGACTGTCTCATGCACGACCGGTCGCACGCAGCTTTCAAAACGCGCCTGGACGATCCGTTCCGCCTCCTGCCGACTGGTGAGCGTATGATAGGCGAGGATGCTCAGCGTGCTGATGAAGAGGAGGCTGAGGACGAGCAGGACAAGCCCCGCCTGTCCCCGCTCAGGGGAGGGATTGTGCTGGCGAGCAGACTTCATCAGGCACTCCCTCCGGCGGTCCGTCAGGGAAGGATAGGCATGCTTCAGTCACGGTCTTCAACGTCTGGAAGCGAGCAGCATACGGGAAATGACCGTCAGGCTGCACACTGGCAGGAGTAAGCTGATCACCCGCTGCAGTCTTCAGGATAATCCTATATGATTCTCTATCTGGGAACTTGAGGTTTGACGCATAAACCCTGAGATAATAGTCGTGCACGCCCTCCTGCTCGCCGAGATCATACAATGCCACGTATACTTGCGGAATGCCAATCTCACTCCCACTCGCCAGTGCTTCATCCGTCAGGCTTGGCGCTTCAAGCAGAGCGCGGCAGGCGAGGAAGGCGATTGGATGCCGAATGACCATGTCCACGGTGCGCATCGTCTCCCCCTGGCAGAGGACGTCCATCCAACCAGTGCAGGAAGCATCAGCACGGCACGAGCAGAATGCATCCGTAAGCGTGTCAATCAGGCCGAGTGACTGTTTATACTCTTCAATACACGCTGCTGCGTCCTCCTCATTCAAACCCTCACACGCTCCAAGAGAAGAATGAGCTCCTGGAGGAGCAGCATCATCAGGAGAGGCATCAACACCACCATACGCTGCACGCTCGCCAGCACGATAAGACTCATACGCACCACTCGAGGAGGATCCAACACTACCCCCTCCTCCAACACCACCATACGCTTCGCGCTCACCGGCACGATAAGACTCATACGCACCACTCGAACCAGAACCCCCAGCACCAGAACCACCATACGCTGCACGCTCACCAGCACGATACAAGTCATACGCGTCAGCATACACATCCGCGAGCGATGCAGGGGGGAGAGTGAGTGCGTCATTCACAGTTTTGTCGGGATTCTCCTCGCTCTGTGTGTGTTTCCCCTCTCGTGGCGGGGGATACGTAAGGATAGCCTTCCCATTCCTTATGATACCGTCAACAATCCTGCATTCATCCTCAGAATAGCCCTGCCGTCTGCATTCCTGTCGGAGCAGATATACACGCTTTTTCTGTTCGATAACCCTATATACGGCGCGGATACACTCTCCCGAAAAGATAGGTGTAAAACACTTTTTAAATTGGGATTTATGATCCAAGCAGAGTTTTTCAGGATACTCTGCTTTACATTTAGAAAGAACATAGTCAATCGTGATAGGCCCATTATCACCAGCATACACGACGAGACGTGTAAAAATACTACTCAGGAAGAGGAGTGTGAGGACGAGAACGATAAGCGTACGATGATTCATGACCTACCACCCCCCATTTGATTGTCCGATGAGCTGGCAGTAGTCCTGGCCGAACTCGTTCTGCACGATCTGCTGCCAGACGTCATTAAACTTGCCGCTGAGGAGTTGCGTGCTCATCTGGATGAGGACCTGGTATTCATCCCAATGATATAAGACTTCTAAGCCTTTCGGAATGAAACGGAAGAGGGCATCCTCACTATTAAGGTTCTTATAAGCTGTCTCACCAAGGAAGAATCTCAGTCCTGTCTGGACGGGATGGCTAATCAGGTCTGCAAGCTTGTTGAGAATGCTCGGTAATCCCTCGGGGAGGAAGGCTTCAAGCTCGCGCCCCCAGTAGGAGCACTGCTCATACGCGTGGACACGCTCACACACGGTGGGTGTTGGAATACTCCCTTCCGCTGCTTGCTGGAGGCAGTAGGCATACTTGCATTCCGTCTGCCGGAGCCGGTCAATATTCAGGATGATCCCCTTCGGGCAAGCCGTGAGGATGCTCGTGATAAGATAATCCTCCGGCTTGGTGGTAGTATCGTCAAGACTGCCGAGGATGCGGATGCTCTGCATGCCCGTCTCACGGCTGAGCTGATTGACAAAGTCATCCCATGCCATGC
>WAPJ01000091.1 GCA_015520785.1 Candidatus Woesearchaeota archaeon | reverse complement strand
AGGATGGACTGCTCATCATCCATCCCGACGGGACGCAGGAGATCATGTGAGGAAGGTTTTTCTTTCTTCTTCTCATTATGCTTTCCTTTCTACTCTTCTCTCTTCATCCGCATCTTCTTTCTTATCCTCATAAGGCTGATATGAGTGAGCTGATGAATACGGAGGAGTAAATGAAGGAGGAACGTGAGAGGACGCAGGCGTGGAAGGAGGAGAGGTTGTGCGAGAAAAGAAAAACGCTCTCCCCGCGAAAACCATCAGCAACAAGCTTTTTAAATGGGTTGGGGCTGCCGTGAAGGCTTGTCATGGTCAGACGCGCACTCAGGAGCACGAAGTGGCGTAAGGTTGCGAAGCGCACGCCGGGCGGGAGGATAGTTGTCCACTATGAGCCGCGCAAGCCCCGTCAGGCGCACTGCGCTCTTTGCGGGAGACCATTGCAGGGCGTGCCACGCGTCCCCGCGCCCGTCTATAAGCGTCTCAGCAAGCATGCAAAGCGCCCGGAACGACCGTATGGTGGCGTGCTTTGTAGTAGTTGTATGCGTCTCGTGATTAAGAGCATGGTGCGGGGTGAGCAGGCATGAGCATGCTCACACCAGGCCGCCTAGTCGTCAAGATCGCAGGCCGTGACGCGGGTCGCGTGGGTATTATTCTCGCCGTGCGCGAGGATGGCATGCTCCTCGTTGATGGCGCCGTCCGCAGACGGTATGTGAATCCCATCCATCTCGAACCCTTAGAACAGACCGTGGATGGTGTGAGTGAAGCAACCCCGCATGAGGACGTAGTGAAGCATCTCCAGGAGGCAGGCTTTAACGTGAAGCCCCGCAAGCAGCGCGAAGAGAAGCAGACTGGGAAGAAAACGAGAAAGCAGGATAGGAAAGCAACGCAAGAGAAGAAAGAGGAGAAGAACGAATAAAACGGCTTTCCCATCCTCCTCACACTCTTCCCCCACTCTTATCCTCACCCTCTCACATCACCTCTTATTTTCCCTTCCCCTATCCTTCTTTTATCCTTATCCTTCATTCTCTCCTTCACACTTCCCCTCACATACCTCTCTTCTCCCCCTTTCTTTTTTCTTCTCCCAACCCTCTTCTTTAAGGAAGGAGAATCAGAAGGAGAGAAAGAGAAAGGGGATATGATGGAGCGGATACGTGGAGAGAAAGCCATCCTGCTCAGCACCACCCGCCCCTACCCATACGCTTTAAAATATCCTTGGTCCTGCTTGTTTCCCATGCCCTTCTGCCCACAGTGTAAGGGAATCATGATACCTGTGAAGGAGGATGGCATGACCATCTTCGTCTGTAAGCGCTGCGGCTATCGGCAGGAGCCAAAGCAGCATGAGCTTAAACGCACCACTACCAAGAAGCGGGAGGACGAGCGGAATCTCAGCGTCGTGGAAGAAGACACGCAGGCAATGCCCATCGTGGAGGCAGAATGCCCCAAGTGTGGTCACACTCAGGCATATTTCTGGACGCTTCAGACACGGAGCGCGGATGAGGCTGAGACACGCTTCTTCCGCTGTGTCACGTGTAAATACACGTGGCGCGAGTATGACTAAAGCCCTTCTTCATGATATGATGAATGTGATGTGGCGTGGCACGATCCTGGAAGCGGCTTGCACGACGCGCATGGCAGTACGTCTGGCATGATACGAGCTGGCATAGCCTCCTCGTCAGCACACTCCTCTTCTTCATCCTCCTCAAGTATATCGTTTATCCGAGCATTGCATTCATCCTCGGCACACCCCTCCCCATCGTTGCCGTTGTCAGCGAGAGCATGGAACACCGCACCACGTATCATCCAAGCCGGGGATGGTGGATCTGCACGGCAAGCCATCTCCAACCAGCATCTTTTACTCTTCAAGAATACTGGTCGTACTGTGGCAGCTGGTATGAAGCGGAGAATATCACCCTCCCCACGTTTAGCCGATTCCCCTTCCCCAACGGGTTTAACCGGGGGGATGTGATGATCATCACCCACCCCAGAAACATTAGGCAGGGGGATGTTATCGTTTATCGCACGTATAACGGCCTCCCCGTCATCCACCGTGTCATCCGCGCCCGACAGGAGGGGAATACGACGTACTATCTCGTCAAGGGGGATCATAATCCCAGCCCCATCCGGAGCAGTCTCCCCCCCTTTATTATTGACGAGACCCGTCTCCCCGCGGAGCGGATTATCGGGAAAGCCTGGATTCGCATCCCCTATCTGGGCCTCCCCCGCCTCTGGCTTGCCAGACTCCTCGGCCAACTCCCATCCTAAAACCGTATATTCTCCCCGCCCCTACTCCCCTCTTTCCTCTCTCTTCTTCCCTTTCCTCCTTCCTTTTCTTCCCTCGTATCCTCATTCTTCCTTCGCCTCTATTCTCATTCGGAAGTTTCTTCTTGAGGGTCAGTCTTTCTGCGATTCCCGGAGAGAAATGCGGATGGTACTATGTAGAATGCTCAAGTAAAGAAGGAATAATATAAAGGAGAAAGGAGGGGGGAGAAAGAAGGATACTCTGCAGCGTAAGGAAACACTCCTCGTCGCATACGCTTAAAAAGACGGGTTCCTCTTATCCGTCTCATGCAGCACATCCGCATGCTCCTCGCCGAATTCATCATCAGTATCCTCCTTCTCATCATCACGCTCACCCTCACACCCTTTCTCCACTTCAAACCTTTCCTGAGCTTCCAGCCGTGGGATATGCTGAGCACACTCCTCCTCACCCTCCTCTTCCTTCCTCTCTTCCGCGCCTATCCTCTCCTGGAATTCGCTCTCTCGCTCGGTACGCTCATCCTCGCCAGCAGCCTCTTGAAGATCATCCTGCACGTGCCACGCCCACTCCCCGTCCTCCCGGATTATGGTATGCCAAGCCAGCATGCACTCCTCGCGGCCTTCGCCTTCACCCTCCACTCACGGCTGAACGCATGGCTGATCCTCGCCTTCCTCCTCATCCTCTCCATCCGCTTGGGGACGGGAGCGCACAGCCTCCTGGACGTCACGGTTGGAAGCCTCCTCGGCTGGCAGGCAGGCCTCCTCATCAAGACCGTATGGGAGAAGCGGGGTGACGCGTATGCATAAGCTCTTCCAGCGGAAACTCCTCCACTTCCTCGTGGGTGTGAGCCTCATCCTCCTCTTCTCCTATCATCTTCCGCTCGGCCTCCTCACGGGAGGAATACTCGTCATCCTCCTCTTCATCCTCTGGCAGCTCCCACGCTTGCGGCGAATCCTCCCGGGTGTTTTCCTCACGCCCTTCACACCCCTCGAGACCCTCCTCCTTGCGCTCTCGCGTGACGAGGAACCCCTCCCAGGATGGGGTGTTATAACCCTCATCATGAGTGTTAGCCTACCCTTCCTCGTCCTCCCGCGTGAGGCAGCCCTGCTTGTGAGCCTCTACGTTGCGATTGGTGACGCGCTGAGCAGCATGCTCCATGGCCTCCTCCACGAGAAGAAGCTCGTGTCAAGCCTCCTCGGCATGCTCCCCGCGCTCATCACTGCAACGATCCTCACGTCGTACGTGTGGTGGTATCAGCTCACCGCGTATATCCTCGCCAGCCTCCTCGAAACCATCACACCCCAATCATGGTGGGATGACGATCTCAGCATCAGCCTCGGCCTCACCCTCTTCCTCCTTATCATCACATTCTTCTAAGATGCGCGTGTACGATGCCGGATCAATCCTCTTCCCACTCCTTCTTCATCCTTTTATCCTCCCTTCTCATACGCTCTTATCATCCTCCGCTCCTCACAGAGGATATGGATTCATCTCATCCCCCTACGGGAGGAGGGTGCGAATTACATGAAGAGAATGGAGAAGTAACTGCTTATCTCCCCCTCCAGGATGCTGTGCGTGCCTTGCCCACACGCTCTGAGGAAGAGTATTTTAAGAGGCTGCACGCCCTCCCATACGCGTATGCCTCCTTCAACGCTCGACCAGCCGAGTCAGGTGCCGGAACGCGCCCTGCCGAAAGGCTTGACGGAAGACGTCGTCCGCGCGATCAGCCGGGAGAAACACGAGCCAGAATGGATGCTCCGCATCCGCCTCCAGGCACTCGAAAAACTCAAGACAAAAAAATATCCCACCTGGGGGCCGCGCTTGGACGAGCTCAACCTGGACGAGATCCACTATTATGTCACGCCCGACGTGCGCGAGGCACGCCGCTGGGAGGACGTCCCCCGCGAGATTCGCGAAGTCTATGAGAAGCTGGGCATCCCCCAGGCGGAACGCGAAGCGCTTGCGGGCGTTGGTGCGCAGTTTGACGCGAGCCCCGTCTATCATCGCTTGAAGGAACAGTGGGAGCGGCTGGGCGTGCTCTTCATGGACATGCACGAGGCAGTGCGGAAGCATCCCGATCTCGTCAGGAAGTATTTCGGCAGGATCCTGCCCATGACAGAACACTACTTCCTCCTCATCCACTATGCCGTGTGGAGTGGTGGCACATTCCTCTACGTCCCGAAGGGCGTGAAAGTCCCCCTCCCCCTCCAAGCCTACTTTAGGATGAATTATGCCGCTGCAGGCCAGTTCGAGCATACGCTTATCATTGTTGAGGAGGACGCGGAAGTCCACTATATTGAGGGGTGTAGCGCGCCACGCTACAGCATGCAGAGCCTGCATGCGGGAGCTGTTGAAATATACGTGCATGAACGCGCGCATGCAAAGTATAGTAGCGTTGAAAACTGGAGTGAGAACACGTTCAACCTCAACACGAAACGTGCCATTGTAGAGGCTGATGCGAGTATTGAATGGATTGGTGGGAACCTCGGCGCGGGGGTGAGCATGCTCTACCCCTCCAGCATTCTCAAGGGTGAACGCGCAAAGAGTAGGCATGTGAGTATTGGTGTTGCTTCAAAACCACGGCAGATCGTGGATGTCGGCGCCAAAGTGATTATCGTCGCGGATCACTGTTCTGCTACGATCACGAGTAAGAGTATCAGCATGAAGGGGGGTATCAGCACGTATCGCGGCCTCGTCAGGGTTGCCAGGAATGCGAAGCATGCCACGGTGAACGTGGAGTGTGACGCGCTCATGATGGACCGTGAAAGCTGGAGTAACACCTACCCGGTCATGGACATTCAAAATCCTACGGCATTAATCAGTCATGAGGCGCGCGTGGGGAGGATTAGCGAGGAGGATATCTTCTACGCGCAGAGCCGCGGGCTTGACAAGGATGAAGCCGTGAGTCTCATCGTGAGCGGTTTTGCACAGCCGATCATCCGCGAACTCCCATTAGAATACGCGGTAGAATTAAACCGTCTCATCCAACTGGAAATGGAGGGGAGTCTCGGATGAGCCTGTATGGTGAGGGTGTCAGCACACCCTTCTCGCTTGACGTATTCCCCAGGAGAGGGGGGGAACGGCAGGTCAAGCTTCCCGTCAAGCTCCATCCCGAGGAGGAAGCCTTCCTCACCCTCCCCGAGAAGGGACGCATCACCCCCAACGTTACTCGGGAGGGTGCATATGCTGTCT
>WAPJ01000090.1 GCA_015520785.1 Candidatus Woesearchaeota archaeon | reverse complement strand
CCACGGCCGTGTACGGGTCTATCGGGTAGGGCTCACGGTCGAGGAGGAGGGTGATGAGACGCTTCACGAGAGGTGTCTGGCTGAAGCCTCCTGTGAGGAGGACCGTGTCAATCTCATACGCTCTCATCCGCGCGGTCTGGAGGAGCTCGTCAAGAAGATCCTGGAGGGCTTCTTCAAGGGGTGGTTGGAGGAGGCGTTCAAGCTCGTCACGCGTCAGAAGAACATCTTTCCCCTCATGCGTGACGCGTCCTTCCTCGAGCATGCTCAGCGTCTCACGGAGCTCGCGTGCCATGCTCATCGGCAAGCTGGTATGTTCCGCGACGATCCTGTCAGCATCCATGCCTCCGAAGCGTCTGCCGGCCGTCGCGCTCACGCGGAGCAGTGAACCGTCAATGTCAAGGATGCTCGCGTCCATCGTCCCCGCGCCCAAGTCGAGGAGGAGGATGCTCGCATGCGCATACTGCTCCTGGAGGAAGCCAGCAATCAGGGCTGCGACGGGTTCTTCAATCATGCGGATAATCTTCCAGCCTGCTTTTTCTGCCGCGCTCCGGAGGGCTTCGCGCTGCGCGTAATCATACGCGCTCGGCACGCTCAGCACGCTCGGCATGCCGAGTGGAAAGCTGTGAGCTTGGCGGAGTGACTGGAGGAATGCGGTGACGAGTTCTTCCGCTGTGAAGTCCTTCCCGCCGAGCGTGTAAGCCTTCTCCTGCTGGACGTACCGTTTAAACCCTGTGACGCCGCCCTCCTGGCAGGGTGTGAGCCTGCCCTCCCAGCAGATCCTGCTGGGAATGGGCTTTTGCGTGAGGAGGCGGATCTGATCATCCTCGCGGAGTGCGATGAGCGTGTTATGCGTGCCAAAGTCGATCCCAACGATCCGCATACGCGTTGGACGGAGAGAAGATGCGTTTAAAAGGGATTGGCTGTTTCACGCGATGCGGAGGGGCCTGTAGCTCAGCCGGGTAGAGCGCCGGTCTTATAAGACGCCAGACCACACACTTGGTCTGGAAGCATGGCGCCTGGGTGAGCCCGTGGTCCGGGGTTCAAATCCCCGCAGGCCCACAAGCCTCTTCTTCTCCTGATGATGCATTCTTTCCCGTCGTGTCTTGCTCGTGCCAGACGTGGGTGAAGACTGGGAGGATGAGAAGATAGAGGATGATGCCGATCGTGAGGCTTGGGATGAGCACGCCTGTGAGGATCATGCTGAGCGCGAGGAGGCTGATGAGCACGCCCGCCAGCAGGAAGCCTTCTTCAAGCGTGCGTGCAAGCCATGCCGCGGGGAGAAGAACGAGGAGGCTGAAAAGCCAGGTGAGGAGTGCGAAGCGGGGTGAATGATAATACGCGATGAGACTCGTGATGAGCGTGATGCTGAGGATGATAAGGATCTTCTCAGCCTTCTTCTTGAAGAGTCGTGCATGCATGCTGGTCCACCTCGAGGATGATGCCCGCGGGATTCTGCCGGACGAGCCGTGTCACATTCCTCATCTTCTGGATGAACTGGTTGATGAGTGGGAGCTGGTCGCGCGTGACGGGCGGGGTGAGGAAGATAAGGTTCATCTCGCAAATGCTTACCGGCCGGGCGGTCCGGCATGATGCGGTTTTCTCGGGATGCGTGACGAGCCTGCCATGCTCGAGTGTGACGAGCGGTCCTTTCACGTCGCAGAAGGGCTTGGTGAGGATGCTCATGTTCGGCCAGGCGAGGGTTTCGAGCGCGTCTGGTGGAGTGAGGAAGGTCTGATGCTGGAGGATCGTGCTGATATGCTCCTGGTAGGTGATGGGATACGCGTAGGGGATGAGGATCTTCGCGTCTGCTGGAGCCTGGCGGATATGGCTGAGTAATTCCCATTCTGCTGGTGTGATCATGCCGGGGAGGGGAGTGATGGCGAGGATGCGTGGCGTGAGGGGGAGGATGATGAGGATGATGAGACTTGTGAGGCTGATGAGTCGTGAAAGCCATGCCCGTCTGGCGGAGCGTGCGAGGAGGATGAGGCCGCTCGCGGCGAGGGGAGCGGTGATGAGGGGGAGGATGAACGCGTAGCGGCTGATGCGCTCGTAGCCGATCATCTAGGCGAGGCTGAGGAGGAGGCTGAGCGTGAAGGCCATGCCCAGCCGCGTGTCCCGCTTGAACAGTGGTATGAGGCCGATGAGTGTGAGGATGAGGATGAGCGGGTGGAGGGTGAGGAGCGTGGGATACCAGTCAGCCGGGGTGAGGGTGAAGCCTTTGAAGAGATGGGTCGTGCCGGCAAGCCAGGTCTTGCTGAGGATGAACGCGTAGGGGAGGATGAAGAGGCTGCTCGTGAGGATGGGGAGGAGGAAGAATTTCTTCTCGCTGGCGGGGAGCGTGCGGATGCGTGTGAGGAGGGAGGGGATGAAGGGTGTGAGGATGATAAGACTGTACGCGAGGGCTTCAGGATAGGCGAGGAAAATGCTTGGGATGAGGATGCTGCTCGCGAGAAGCTTCCTTCTGAGCGTTAGCCTGCTGCTCAACACGGCAAGCCAGACGCTTGCAAGGGCGAAGCCTGTGAGGCTGATATGCCATCCCCAGAGGTAGGTGCGGATGAAGGGCTGGGTGAGGAAGACGAGCATGAAGACCGCGGTTGGATAGGGGAGGAGGGGATGGATGCGGCGAGTGATGATGAGCATGCTTCCAGCTGTGAGGAGGATCATGATGAGCGTGACGAGGAGGGTGGCGCGATGCGCGGGCATGATGAGGCTTGGAATGCTTGCGAGAACGTAGAGGACGGGTGGTTGGAAGAAGACTTGCTCATGGCCGAGGCCGATGCTGGGTGGGAGGGTGCGGATACTCTGCTGCTGGGCGACCCATTCCGTATAGGCTGCATGCCAGTAGCTATCCCCCGCGAGGAATGCTGATGGATAGTCGCTTATCGTATGATTCTGGAAGGTTGTGAGGAGGAGTGTGAGCGTGATGAGTGTTATCGTGAAGAGGATGGGGAAGGCGTGTTCCTCCCAGTCGGGCTTGGAGAGGGAGTGGAGGAGTGAACGCGTGGAATGCATGCGGGACTGCCGAGTGAAGCGTCTGCTCATAAAAGTTTCTCCTCTCGGTGAGTGGTGAATACGCATACTCGTAAAGGATAATGCTTAAAAAGAGTGGGGGGTCTGTGGTGTGACGGGAATATGGATGGCCCTCAGAGGAGGGTTTGAGTGGTATGGATGAGGTGAGTTTTCAAAATGGCGAATTTTTTCTCACGCTTACGGAGCCGGTTGAACGCGACGCTGGGTGAGCGCGAGCTCAAGCAGGGTGAGGAAGCCCGGCAGGAGTATGTTGAACTGGACACGACAACAGAAGCGAAGCGTGTCGTGCTCGTGAAGAAGTATGCGCTCAAGGAGTTTGCTGATGTGAAGCCGATTATTGACGCGCTCCGCGAGGGCTATCACGTGGCGCTCGTGAATATCAGCCCCTTGCGAGTGGAGGAGAGTATTGACTTGAAGCGGGCGATTAACAAGCTGAAGAAGACCGCGGAGGCGATTGGTGGGGATATTGCCGGTCTGGGTGAGGAGTATATTATTGTGACAAGCCCGGAGGCGCGGATTGCGCGTGAACGCGTCAAGCCAAGGCCGAGCAGTGCTGTGAGCAAGGAGCTTGATGATGACCTGCCGGAGGAGGATGACGAGCCGAGTGGCGTGAGCACGTACTAGGCGAGTGTAAACCCTTTCCCAATGCCTTTCCTTCTCATTCTTCCCGTCGTATGAGAATTTGTTCTTCTTCTCCTTTCCCCCATCATCCTTTCCCCGCTCTCCATTCACTCTACCTTAGTTTCTTTGAGAAAATAAGGAAAGAGAGAGAAGCAGGTATGAGAAGAATGAAAAGAGAGAATAAAGAAATGAAAAGGATGAATGAGCGATAAAGAAAAGGATGAGGAAAAGCCGCCTTGTCCCAGTGGCGGAGGATTTTTATATGAGCAGCGGAGGAGTCCCGTGGAAGAGAAGAAGAATGACTGGGTGATGTGTAATGCTGTATGTTGATAATGCGCTCCTCCCGGATACGAGCGTGCTGATCGAACGCGTGCTGAGCAGGGCATTAGAAGCGGGGAAGATCAAGCCCCGGGCAATCCTTATTCACGAGGCGGTCCTCGCGGAACTGGAGCATCAGGCGAATGAGAATAAGAGTACGGGGCTTATCGGACTGGAAGAAGTGAAAAGCCTGCGGGAGCGGATGGACGCGTATGGGTATGAGATGCTCACGGTCGGCTCGCGGCCGAGTGCCGAGGCGATCGCCATGGCACGGCAGGGGGAGGTTGACGCGCTCATCCGCCAAGTCGCATACGAGGAGGGCGCAGTACTCGTCACTGCGGATAGGATCCAAGCAGAAGTGGCCGAAGCAATGGGCATTACTGTCTGGTTCGTCACGCCATCCGAGGCTGAAACGCTCAGTTTTGAATCCTATTTTGATGATACGACGATGAGCGTGCATCTCAAGGAATGCGTAAAGCCATTAGCGAAGAAGGGGAAGCCTGGCGCGTGGCGGTTTGAAACGCTCCGCGACGAGACGCTCTCGCGTGAGGAGGTCATGCGGATTGCCACGGAGATCGTTGAGGCTGCTGGGCGGATGAGGGATGGTTTTATCGAGCTCGACCGGCAGGGGAGTACGATCGTCCAACTTGGCAGGTATCGGATCGTCATTACGAAGCCACCGTTTAGTGATGGCTGGGAGATCACGCTCGTCCGACCCGTGGCACGCTTCACGCTTGAAGACTATCAGCTGAGTGAGAAGCTCATGAACAGGCTAAAGACACAGGCTGAGGGCGTGCTCATCGCGGGGAGTCCTGGCATGGGGAAGAGTACGTTCGCCCAAGCCCTGGCGGAATACTATGCGAAGCAGGGAAAGATTGTGAAGACGATAGAAGCCCCGCGGGATCTCATCCTCCCGGACGAGGTCACGCAGTATGCGATGAGCCATGGCACGCCCGAGGAAGTGCATGACGTGCTCCTCCTCAGCCGGCCTGACTATACGCTCTTTGACGAGATGCGGAATACGCGCGACTTCCTCCTCTTTGCAGACTTACGCTTGAGCGGTATCGGTCTTGTCGGCGTGGTGCATGCGACGAATCCGATTGACGCAATCCAGCGTTTCATCGGGAGGATCGAGCTTGGTATGATCCCACAGGTGATTGACACGGTTATCTTCATCAAGAATGGCCGGCCCGAGAAGATCCTCAGCCTTGAGATGACCGTCAAGGTACCTGCGGGCATGACGGAGGAAGACCTTGCCAGGCCAGTCGTGGTGGTGAAGGACTTTGAGAGTGGGAAGGACGAGTATGAAATCTATAGTTATGGTGAGGAAACCGTTGTCGTGCCTGTCAGCGCAACGGCTCGGCGTGAACAGCCAGGCTACTTGGACTATGCTGCCAGGGCATTAGAAGACTACTTCGCACCCTACCAGGGCCGCGTCAGGTTTACGGGTGAGCGAAGCATTACCGTTTATGTGCCGAAGCGCATGGTGAGCAAGCTCATCGGTAAGGGTGGTGAACGCGTGAATAGTATTGAGAAGGATCTCGGCCTCAGCGTGCAGGTGAAGAGCTTGGATGAAATGCCGCGCGAAGCACGACGCGAGAAGAGTATTCCCTTCGACTCGCGCGTCACACGGAATAATGTCACGCTCCTCCTCCCCAGCAAGCATGCAGGGAAAGAAGTCCGCATCCTCATTGACGATGAACCCCTCCTCACCGCGAAGGTGGGGAAGGATGGGAAAGTCAAGATTAGTAAGAAGAGTCCCGCAGGGAGGCTGCTTGAACAAGCATTGCTTGAAGGAAGGCGAGTGGATGTCGTCTCCATGTAGAACATATTCCTCTTCTCTTTGGTGAGAGGAAAGACCTGTCAAACCCTCCATTCTCTTTGAAGGAGTGATAACTGAAAGGAATAAACTCACTGAAGTTTAAAAAGATCCGTGACTACACAGGGGGATAATGAAGCACGTATATACCCCGCAAGACGTGTATGAAACCATCCTCTCCATTCCAGAAGAGATACGTTCTTGGGCTGGTGAGATGAAAGCAAACCGTTTCCTTGCAGCAACATTCGCTCGCACACTCCCCTATCTTAGCGTAGAGGAGAGTAAGGTTGGATTAAAGATTGCTTCTGCCATGCCCGCTTTAGAAAAATGGGTTGAACTCCTTCACACACCCCTCTCAGGAAAGCGTGATCTCGCAGATCGCATCAACAAGTATTTTGCAGAAACGTATGCTGAGATCTATCGCACTCCGGATAGAACCCCTCTCTCAAGACTTCCTCTCGCTAAGTATTTCTTCCCACAAAAGCAAGTTCCTTCCCCATCCACACAGTACTCGTTTGGAATAATCCTCAAGGAGAACATCCCCCTCCCACAGAGGGGAGAACCATTCGAAGCGTATGCATCCCAAGTCTACAATACATATAATAGGATTAGTGGTGAATAGTACGTATGACAAATGAAGAAAGGGTACGTACTGATCATCCAGGACGATTCTATATTCCCACACGAGAGGTCTATCAGCAGGCAGGAGAAGGAATAAAGAAAGTTGTTGAGGGAGGCGCATCACTCGTCATCGCGGAAAGAGAGATCGTCCCTCCAAAAGATCCCCTTCTCATGATCACGTTTGAACGAACGCTTGGAACATTAGAAGACTACTTGAATCCGCAGGGAGAACGAGAAAGATTTCATCTTCACCAGCTTCCCCGCGGGAATCTCATCGTGTATGCGAGGGGGATGACTGCGGAGGAAGCATACCTCCACCTCCCTGATGCTTTTGAGAAGGCTCCTAAGGGAATGCTTGAACGCATCATTCTTACCAAGAAAAAAGACCGTCAGTTTAAGGCAAAAATGGCGGGTATGCGTGCAGAATCCCCCCGCTTTCTCAGGTATGATCTTGAGATTCTAGGAGCCTCCTCTGAGGAGAGGGATATCCCATCTAATCTCATGGAGAGGATCCTCCGGGAGGCGTATTCTCTTGGATCATCTCGTCCTTACAAGAGGATTATCCCCATAAAAAAATTCGAAGAGCTCATTGGTATTCCCAGCACGTTCCCCTTGAATGGGATTTATACGCTCAGACCAGAAGAGGATTCATCCCCACTTCCGAGCCTCTCCTTCCTCTTCAGAGAGAAGGGCTTCCTGCCGCTTAACTGGCCTCAAAACTATTATCTCCCACGGGATCCCGTCCTTGGCATTATGCCTCGGGAAGAAGCGCAAGCGATTGCGCTCTACGCACACCTCCTCAATCCGAACCCAGACTTGGAAACGATTATTATCACGGGGAGTCATGGGAGCGGGAAGACGCTCCTCGCGCTTGCTGCTGCATTCGCGCAGATCATTCCCGATTGGGATGCGCTTCGCCGTGCGAGAGCAGTACACGCAACAACCGTTTCACAAGGAGAAAGAGAATATCTTCGTTTCAAGAAGATCACGCTTATCAAGCCAAACATTCTCATGGGCGGCGTAAAGGATATTGGTGCGCTCCCCGGCACGCTTGAGGATAAGCTCGGACCATACATTCAGAGTTACGTTGACGCGTATAATCTCCTTGGATCAGTAAGAGGGGGGCGCCCGCTGAGCAGTATCTCCTTCATCTACCATTATCTTGACTGGCGGAATTTTGAATTGGAGAAAAGAGTTGGAAAGTATGAGAAGGCTTTACGAGAAGCGGGTTTTGATCTCGAATATCTCGGTCTTCCGAGTATGCGTGAACCACTCCTTGAAATCGCGTTTACAGGCTACGTGCGAGGGAGAACGTTTTCCAGCAGGATCATCCCGAGCTTGTGATCATTGACGAGGCGCAGAATCTCACGCCGCATGAGATGGAGGCGATCCTCCAGCGGATGGGTGAGGGCGTACGCGTGATCATCCTTGGGGATTCGTTCCAGCTTGACCGGAAGGAGGAAGACCTCACATACGGGTGGAATGGGCTTGTGTTCGCATTACACGCGCTCTCCGGCCAGCCATTCATGGCGCATATGCATCTCACCGGGCATCATCGGAGCAAGACGGCTGAAGTGATGCGACGCCTTGCACGATCAGCCTAAACCTTCATAAAGAGGAGAATGCTTAACCATTCCCGTATGGGAGCATTTCTCTTCTCACACTTCGCAGAGCAGGCGGATAGGATTGGAAGAGTGAGCGGACGGTATGAGAAGATCAGCCTCCTCGCCATAGTCTTCCCCCAGCTTGAAGATGAGGATCTTCGTATCACGCCACTCGCGTTTTCCGGCTCATACTTCCCCGCGTGGGATGTGCGTGACCTGGGCGTGAGCAGTAAGCTCATCGTGAAAGCCATGAGCCGCGCGTATAGTATTCCCGAGGAGCGAGTCATGGAAGCCTGGCGGGAGGAGGGCGACCTCGGGTGTGTGGCGGCACGCTACCATCAGCAGGGACGGCAGAAGGGCCTCCTCGCGGGGAGGCTCACGCTACGGCATGTCTTCAGGGTGATGCGCGCCTTCCCAGCGTTCGAGGGACAGGGGAGTGTGGAGCGGAAGATCCTCACGATAAGCGGTCTTCTCGCCCGGATGGATGATCCTCTCAGCGCGTGCTATTACGTGCGGCTCACGCTGGGAGACTTACGCATTGGCGTTGGCGAGGGGATTATCCGGGATGCACTCATCGCAGCGTTCATCCTGAGAGAGACGCGGGT
>WAPJ01000089.1 GCA_015520785.1 Candidatus Woesearchaeota archaeon | reverse complement strand
ATGCTCACGAGCATGCGGCACACCCCTCAAAGACGCGGAAGGAGACGCATGCTCAAGGAGAAAAACGCGATCATGAGAAGGAGAACGTAGGGAAGGATGCATCCGAGGAAGAAACACCCAAGCATGAGCGAGTGGAGAAGAAGCATACGGATGCACGGAAGCAAGCAGAAAAGAAAGAGGAGAAGAAAGCGGATAAGAGCAGCGCGTCCCCCTCAGCCAAACCAACGCCAATGGCGGATCCAAGCCTCCCCTGGAAGATCGTGAGCAGTATTCTCGCACTCCTCCTCATCGCAAGCATCCTCACGGGCGGTTTTAGCACGCTCGTCAAGCCTTCCACCTCCAGTGGGAGTGCGGGCGAACAGCAGCTTGACGGTGCCTATGTGCTCGGGAATCCGAACGCGCCCGTGACGATCATTGAGTATAGTGACTTCCAATGCCCCTATTGTGGCCGCTTCGCGCGTGACGTCTATCAGCAGTTGAAGAAGGACTATGTTGACACAGGCAAGGTGCGGATCATCTTCCAGCACTTCCCCCTCGGCTTTCACAAGAATGCGATGAATGCCGCGCTCGCCGCTGAATGCGCGGGCGAACAGGGGAAATTCTACCCCTATCATGACGTGCTCTTCCAGAAGCAGCAGGAATGGTCTGAACTGGCAAACCCGCGTGACGTCTTCATCAGCTATGCCAAGCAGCTCGGCCTGGACGAAGCAAAATTTGCCGCGTGTTATGACACGCAGAAGTATAAGCAGAAAGTCCAAGAGCAGCAATCAGCCGGACAGGCGAAGGGCGTGAGCGGCACGCCAACCTTCTTCATCAACGGTCAACGCCTCGTTGGCGCGCAGCCGTATAGCGCGTTTAAAGCACTCATTGACGCCGCCCTCCAGGGCAAGCAGGTCCAGCAGCAGGAGCAGCAGAAGCCCCAGTTCAAGCCGGTCAATATGACCATCCGCCAGGATGATATCATCCTCGGTAATCCGAACGCACCAGTCACTATTATTGAATATACGGACTTCCAATGCCCCTTCTGTCGCAGGTATCATTACACGACCTGGCCAACGCTTAAACAGTACGTGGAGAATGGTACTGTACGCTATGTCGTGCGGAACTTCCCCCTGAGCTTCCATCCCATGGCGAATGAGACCGCTCAGGCACTCTTGTGCATTGCAGCAGAGAATGAGAGCGCCTACTGGGATGCGGCGGATATCGTCTTCCAAAAGCAGCAGGAGCTTGCACCGCAGAGCACGGCACAGTTCACGAGCAACCAGCTCTACGCGTGGCTTGAGAATCTGAGCGGCATTAACATCAGCCGGGTGAAAGACTGCGTCCAGGCGGGAACCTATGCTGACCGCGTGAGTCAAGACTATGCTGAGGCCGTGCGGAAGGCGGTCGAGTTTGGTAATCCACGGATCGGCACGCCCTTCTTCTTCATCGGCAACGACCAGCAAGGGTATATCCTCGTCGTGGGCGCCTATCCACCCCAAGTTTTTGAACAAATCATCAGCGATTATGTGCAGGGGAAGAACCCGCTCGACCAGCAGTAAACTACTCAAGCAAGAGGAATGTGAAAACTCTTCCCTTTTTCATTTCCCTCCTTCTCTCCCCTCACCAGTCTCATAAGCATCTTCTCCTTCTCTATCTTCTACTCATCCTTCTTTCCTTCTTTAAAGGAACCTGGAGAAGCGTATCCTTCATACCGAAAGGAGTGGGAGAGCATACTGGAAGAGAAGGTTGATAGAGGCACGTACTATCGCTGCGTCAGAAAAGAGAGATGAGGCGAATAGCCACGCATCTTATAAACTCCCCCGTGCTTAAAGAGTCCGATGCGCATCCTCCAGCCAAGGACGCTTCCAGAATTACGGAAAGCCCTCCGCACGCAGGGGAGTGTTATCCTCATCCCACGCGAGGAGAAAGACCTCATCCACCACTTGGCGAAAGCCTGGAAGCTCCACCCCCTCACCGTGGAGGACATCCTCCAGCCCGCCCAGGTTAAGATAGAATCCTTCAACGGCTATACGTATATTGGCATCGCACTCCCCCAGCATGCCAGGCATGGCTGGACGTTCAGGGATGCTGACGTGATCATTCATGACAAGCAGATCGCTCTCATAACCCCGCATCCCCTCGAGGAAGAACGCCCCCTCCTGGAACGACGCCATACGAGTAGGGCTGATGGGTGGATGCTCTTCTATCATGTGCTTGACACACTCCTCGAATCCTATACTGCTTTCACGGAGGATATGATGAAAGCCTACCAGCGGCTTGAAGCAAGCATCTTCAAAGGCACTGTCAGGCTCGACCAGCTGCTCACGCTTAAAAACCAGCTTCTCCTCGCGAAACGCTATGCCACCACGCTCCGGGATAAGATTGGCACGCTCACGCACACGCTGCCCAAACGCTATCAGCCCTACTATCGCGACCTGCATGATCATCTCATCCACACCGTGGATAGTCTCGACTATGCCCTCCAGCTCGCGGGGAGTAGTATTGACATCTACCTCTCCGAGATTAATAATCGGACGAATGACGTGATGCGCGTCCTCACCGTTGTGAGCACGATCTTCCTCCCCCTCACGCTTATCGCCGGCATCTACGGGATGAACTTCAAATACATGCCCGAATTATACTGGCAGTATGGTTACTATGCCACACTCACCCTTATGCTCCTTATTGCTCTTAGCCTCCTCTTCTACTTCAAACGGAAGGGCTGGGTGTGAAACAACTCGCTTTCCTAATAGGATATCTTTTAGGATATTCTCTTTTTCCTCTTCGCTTTTTCTTCTCTCATCTCTGAGATCTCCATTGTCCTTGAAAGTCTGGTCGCGTATTCCCAACCGGGGGAGTATGACTGATTCATTCTTTATACCCTCTGCCCATTATTGACACGTCGGGAGGGAATGGAGTACGCGCACTTTAGAAAAACTGATCTCACTTGAAACTGTAAGTATACGCCCATTTTCTATGCGTGGATCGCATGCTTCCACGGATTATCCGCTAGGATAGTGTAGGGGAGTGCGTACGTGAGCCACGCATCAGCGAGACGGATACGTGATTCTTCGCTGGGAGGATGCTTAAGGAGATGGGTATGCACTTCTACGAGAGAATTGAATCCTCCTCTTAACCCGGGTGAGGAAAGCGCAACCATGCTTCGCATTTTCTCTTCAAGCCGCTGATAACGAGTAGCATACAGTTGGCCAAAATCCTCATCTGTAAATACTTCTTTCATCGTGGTCTGACTGTACACAACGTAGAGTGCTCGCATATCCTCTCTCAGCCGCTGGAGGATTTCTTCTACATCCTCCCTGTTGAAAGGCTGATGATACGCTGCATCGTACGATCCTCGCACTTCCTCAAGGAAAGGCTGGAGGAGGACTGCTTCCATCAGCCCGACATTTTCCCTCACGATTGGAGGGAGTCCTTTTTCTTCAAGCCGTAAGAGGTATGGTGCAGAGAGCTGATCGTCAAGCTGGCTATTCCTCACTGGGAGAGTACTCATATGAGAAGGGCTTCCTTCATCCTCTTTTAAACACCGAATGGGGTTTTCACCCCTGAAAAGAGAAGAACACTCGGTCTTCCATTCTCTTCTCCTTCTTCCTCCCGCCCATCCGATCACTCTCTCCTCCACCCTCCCAGCAACCACGCAGAAAGTAGTGGTCATACACGCATGACCTTCAAAAAACCCTCTCGCGTTCAGAACGCGTATGGCCTTCACGCGGAGCCAGGCCGTCCTGCCATTACACTCGGGGAAGGCACCCGCATGGCTCTACACGCGCATGGTCCGCCTCGCCAGGCCGTTCGTCAAGCTCAGCATCAGCGAGCATGGGAGTAGGGGTATGCTGGAACGCCTCGCGAGTGCACACTACCTCCAAGCCCTCGGCAGCCTCCTCGGCTTTGACTGGCATGCGTCAGGACTCACCACCACGACCACGTCCGCATTGCGTGACGCGTTCAACAGCTGGAAGGAATCACCAATCCGCGTCGCGGGTGGGAAGGGGAGGACCGCCCTAACCACGCCACGCCTCCTTCGAGAGCATGCCACTGCCTTCAGCCTGGATGCTGAACCATACGTGTATGCTTCTCGCATGATTGCACGCGTGGATAACACGCTCGTCCAGGATGGCGCCAGGCTGTACCATCACACGTTCTTCCTCGACGAGCATGGGCTTTTCACCGTCATCCAGCAAGGCTTGAATGCAGAGCAGCGCGAAGCCAGACGCTACCACTGGTATAGTCATGGCCTGAAGGACTATACGCGCGAGCCCCATCAGAGTCTCATCGCGGAGCGGAAGCACCGCGTCCTCAACCTCACCAGTATGGAGCATGATCAACTCCGCGAGGATATCCTCAAGCTCTTCACGGAGGATCCTGAACGACTCGTGAAACGCTTTACCTCCCCCCTCTATCTTTCCACTCTCCGCATGCCACGCTCCCACTGGCTCCGCAGCTATTATCTCAAGCCCGCGAGCAGGAAGCTCCTCGCCAGGCTCTCCACGGCGAAGCCGGAGACAATGGAAATGCTCGTCCAACAGCAGGGTGTGGGAGTGAAAGCATTCCGCGCATTCGCACTCACAGCACGCCTCCTCTACGGCAGCCCCGTGAGCTGGCGTGACCCCGCCGTGTACGCGTACGCGCATGGTGGGAAGGATGGCACACCCTACCCCGTGGACAAGCGAACATACGAGCAGACCATCCAACTCCTCGAGACAGCCGCGCGACAGAGCCTGGAGGGACGGGAGAAGCAGACCGTCTTGAAACGCCTCGCCCAGCACGCGGAGCGAGCGGCAAGCATGTGAAAAGAGGGAGTGATTTATGTTTTCATCTCTCCTCGCTCTTCTCCTTCCTCTTCCATATTTTTTTCTTCATCCCCTCTTTTCTTTCCTCCTCTTCATTCTCCCTATGGTACTCCCTGGGAGAGAGTATGATGGGAATGATGTTCTCTTTTCCTATGAAGGTGGGTGAGGGAGAGAAGATGAATGTGGTGAAGGCGTGGGGAGAAGAGAATGAATCAATAAGGACGGGGTTTTATTCGCGTTTGAACGTGATCCGCTGGGGTGGCTTCTGGAGTTCCTGCGTCCAGAGGATGCCAATCCGCGTGAGGATCTGCCTGAAGCGGTCGCTCAGCTTGTACATCTTCTTATACATGTCATAGTCGATCAAGCCCATGGCTTTCATTGGCGTGAGAATTCGATCATAAAACTGGCGTTTATTATAACTCAGTTTGACTTCCTTCCCCGCATACTGCCCCCAGTCGAGCACGGTGTAGAGGCTGCCCTCATGCAGCTTGGTCGCGAAAAAACTCATCTCCGTGCGCGTAACCTGCCCGCCATTCTCCTTCATATAATCCACGAGGACCTTGGCCACGATCGCCTGTTGTTCCGTGGCGAAGACGATCTCATAAATATTATCCGGCAGGTTATACTGGTCGAAGAGGATGACCATACAGCATTCCACCCATCATCCCAAACCCCACGCACGGGCTGGATTATCCTATACTCTTCTACACCCTTACCCCACCAGTTTATTTAAAAGTTTTGATAGTCTTTTCCTTCCTGCTGGTGAGAGCAACCACCGTCTCACGCTTCCATTCTCCTCTCCTCAACACCCTACTTTCACGCCCTATTTTTATAAGACGATTAAGCCTTCTGACAGGCTCGTATGACCCTCCTCGAACGAGTCCTAGCCATCCTCATCCTCATCATCACTCTCACAGCCCTCATCCAGGCTACACAGTCTCGCGCCGTCTTCTGGGATGAAGTCGTCTATCATGATCTCAGCAGGAATCATTCCTTCACCTACGCGACACTCTCCGGGCCCGCACACGAGGCTTTCAGACCACCCCTCTACCCATGGGTCCTCTCCATCATGCCCCATGGGACGATCAGCGATCAACGAATAGTAAGTGTGAGTATCCTCTCACTCGCACTCATCATCCTCGCATACGCGTTCGGCATGATCAGCACGCTCAGTCTCATCGCCATGCTCCCCTATGCTGCCTTCCTCAATCTCACCGAGAGTCTCCAAGTCCTCCTCACAGTCCTCGTCTTCCTCATCCTCAAGCAGCCCCGTCCCAGGAGCGTGTTCTTCCTCCCCCTCCTCCTCATACTCGCCTTCATGACCAAGTACACGCTCATCCTCCTCACCATCCCCACAGCATACGTGCTCATCCGCACGTGGAAGAAAGACTATGGAAGACCACTCCTTTTCGGTATTATCGCGAGTAGTATTCCCCTCATCATCTGGCAGGCCTGGGTCCAGCCCGTCTATCCCACCTTCATCCATGCAGCACTCGCCAATCTCCAGATCGTTAATACGCATACGAGTAATCCCATCACATTCCTCACAAGACTCATCACATACACTTGGCCATTCCTCCTTCTCATCCTCCTCTCCAAGCCAACAACCCTGCTAGAAGAAGCCTCACTCCTCACCATCATCCTCATCCCACTCACCCTCCTCATCGTGAGCAGCGAATACCACTACCGGTATGTCATCCCCATGCTCATCCCCCTCGCCATCATCACCCAGCGAAGGCTTGAAAACAAGCATCCTGTCATCCGCATCATCCTCCTCATCCTCATCCTCATCATGAGCCTTCAGCATGCGCATACCATCACCCAGAAGTACGCCTCCACATCAGCCTACGAGGGGAATGTCAGCCTCCTCAAACCCCTCCTCCCACCCGACACGCCCGTCTATGCGACAGACCTCCTCCCCCTTCAATATACCCTCCACCGGCAGCTCATCGGCCCACCATTCACAGGAGAGCCAGTCACGGAAGACCTCCTCCGAGAGAAGGGCGTCTGCATGGCCATCATCAGGCCTGGAGAAAGCCTGAATGGGAGCATCCTCCTCACCACACCCTACTTTACGCTTATCAACCTCTCAAACTGTACGCCTCACGCTCAACACTCAGAGAACGGTATATCACCCATCCCATCCTCTCCCACACTGAACGATTAAACGCCACGCCCGTCCTCACCCTTCCCTACTATACCCTTTATACCATCCCATCCTGAAGCTTAAAAATAAACCCTGGTTCCCCTCTTTCTTATCATGATCATCTTCATCCTCGGCACAAGGCCTGAAATCATCAAGCTCGCACCCGTCATCCGCGCCGCGGAAGCCCAGGGCATGCCGTATAGCATCATCCATACAGGCCAGCACTACTCGCCCGAGCTTGACACTGTCTTCTTCCGCCAGCTCAACCTCCCCAAGCCCGCCTATAATCTCCATGCGGGATCCGCGAGTCATGGCGTCCAGACAGCGCGCATGCTTGAACGCCTCGACCCCCTCCTCCACCAAGTCAAGCCACGCGCAGTCATCATCCAAGGGGATACGAATACCGTGCTCGCGGGCGCCCTCGCAGCGGCAAAACAGCATATTCCCATTGCTCACGTGGAGGCAGGCTTGCGGAGTAGGGATATGCGCATGCCCGAAGAACAAAACCGGATTATCGCGGATCATCTGAGCACCTACCTCTACCCACCAACCCGCGAGGCAGCAGACAATCTTACAGCAGAAGGCATCACGCATCAGCCAGACGGAAAGCCAGAACGGCATGTCCTCATCACCGGGAATACCATTGTGGATGCCGTCCACCAGCATCTCCCCCTCGCCCGAGAGGATGAGGAAGCACAGCGCATCCTCAAACAGCATCCACGCTCCCTCCTCCTCACCCTCCACCGTCCCGAGAATACGGATGATCCGGAACGCTTGAAAGCCTACCTCCAAGCCATTGCAAGCCTCGCCCACCAGCTCACGCTCAGCGTCCTCTTCCCCATCCACCCCCGCACCGAGAAGACCCTCCACGAGCATCACATCAGCCTCCCAGAGCATATCATCCCCCTCAAGCCCCTCCCCTACCTCACCTTCCTCAACCTCCTCCAGCATGCCAGGCTTGTCCTCACGGATAGTGGTGGCGTCCAGGAGGAAGCCTGCATCCTCCAAAAACCCATCCTCACCCTCCGCACCAGCACCGAACGACCCGAAACAATCCGGATCGGCTGTAACATCCTCACACCACAGCCAAGCATGCTCGTCAAGAACGCCAAGCGCCTCCTCACCAGCAAGCCAACAGCATGGGAGAACCCGTATGGTGACGGCAGGGCGGGAGAACGCATCATCACCCACCTCAAAGAGGTGCTTTTCACATCTCACCGATCATAATCCTAATACTTATAAAACACGTGTGAGACGAGGAGAGCATGCGCTTCACGATCGTAAGCTATAGTTTTATCGGCAGGACGACCGGCTATTATCGCTTCCCGAAAGAAACGCTCATAGGCGGGGGTGAAGTCTATCTGTATGACTTTGCAAAATTCCTCGTGAAAGAAGGGCATGATGTGACCATCCTTCAGGCAGGAGAAAAAAATGAGACGATAACGTTTGATGATATCCGTGTAAAAAAGATCCGTCTCCCCCTCAGTCTCCCAGGAGAATTAGGAATCCTTGAACGATACTGGCTTTTCAACCGCGTCTGGCCCAGGCATGTTCCCCGAGGGACTGAACGCGTCCACCTGCATGACTATATGCATGGCGCACCCCACGCACGGAAGACGATGAGCGGGACGAGTCATGGCATTACCTGGGATAATCCTGAATACCGCCGCTGGTCGAGACTCGGCATGAAACTCCGTGCATATCGTTCCTTCATCCGTCCCATCGCCCGGAAGAGTATTCGCAGGCTCGGCAGGATTATAGCGAATGATACCTTCCTCCTCAGGTATGTACAGT
>WAPJ01000088.1 GCA_015520785.1 Candidatus Woesearchaeota archaeon | reverse complement strand
TCCTGAGACTGGGAGAGGATGGAAGGGTAACACGCCTCAGCATGAAGAACCTAAATCAGGAGAAGAGGGTATTCGCATTCACGGCACGTCCCCTGTCCCTCCTCGCGAGGAGTGACCCAATATTTTAAACAGCGTGTCGTCGTGGGAATGCGTGTGGCACGGGGAAAGCATGCAACCACCGGGATGAAGCGGAAGACAGTAAAGAAACGTCAAAAGGAGCAAGCAGGCAGTGAAGAAGAAAACAGGAAGCCGCAGGATCCGCTCAAACAGCTCGAGGCACGCCTCAACGCTCTGCAGAGCCAGCGGGAAGCCTGGACGCGGAGCACGCCCGGGATTAGCGAGGACGAGCAAAAGCTTCGCGAAGGGGAGGAACTCCTTGACGAGTATGAGTATAAGGCGAATGAGATTCCCGTCAGGGTACGGATCATCCGAAGTCCTGACAGCTATGTGCCCTACTATACGATCAGTCTCGCCCGTGTGAGCGAGACAACAGCGATTATTCTCGAACGCATCCGCCGTGAAATCGCAGAACAAGTCAGCCTCGGGATTATTGACATTGTCAACGTGAAGAAGGAAGCGCTCATTGAGGAACGCTTCAAGGAAGCGATTGACACGCTCCTCATCAAATACTTCCCTGATGTTGACGAGGAAACCCATGCTTTTCTCAAAGCCTATCTCGTCCAGAAGAGTCTCGGCCTCGGCGATCTGGAGATTGTTATGAATGATAGCATGCTCGAGGAAATCGCGATCAACACCGCGCAAGAACCCGTCTGGGTGTACCATCGGAAGCATGGCTGGCTGAAGACAAACATCTTCCTCGAGAGTGAAGAGCAGACAAAGCATTATGCGAGTCTCATCGGCCGCAAGGTCGGCAGACAGATCACGATCCTCGAACCCCTCATGGATGCCAACCTCCCCACAGGGGATCGGGTGAATGCCACGCTCATGCCCATCAGCCTCAAGGGGAATACCATCACCCTGCGTAAGTTCGCTTCTAAGCCATGGACGATCACGGACTTCATCCGGAGTGGGACGATCAGTAAGCGTGGCGCAGCCTGGCTCTGGCTTGGCATCCAGTATGAGCTCAGCATGCTCATCGCGGGTGGAACAGCCAGTGGGAAGACGAGCATGCTGAACGTCATGGCAAACTTCTTCCCGCCCAACCAGCGTATTATTAGTATTGAGGATACGCATGAAATCCAGCTGCCAAGCTTCCTCCACTGGCTACCAATGCTCACCCGCCTGCCCAACCCGGAGGGGAAGGGGGGTATTAGCATGCTCGACCTCCTCGTGAACGCGCTCCGCCAGCGCCCGGATAGGATCGTGGTAGGCGAAATCCGACGGAAGGAGGAAGCAGAAGTATTGTTCGAAGCCATTCATACGGGGCATAGCGTGTATGCCACGTTCCACGCGAATAATGCGAATGAGGCCGTGACCCGCCTGACGAGCCCGCCGATCAGCGTTCCCAAGACGATGATGCCCGCCCTCCCGCTCATCGTCGTCCAGTATCGGAATCGTCGCACCGGGAGGAGGAGGACATTCCAGATAGCCGAGGTAACAGAGCGTGGTGATCCGCGCGTCCTCCTCCAGTATAATCCCGCCAGGGATAGGCTTGAGGAGAAGCATGAGAGCGTGGAAGTCAAGAATACGCTCAAACTCTACGCGGGCTTTACGGATCAAGAATTGAAGAAGGATCTCGCGGAGAAGGAACTCGTCCTCACCTATCTTGAGAAGGAGGGGATTAACACGGTTGAACGCGTCGGCCGCGTCCTCGCAGAATACTATACGAATAAGGACGTCCTCATGGAATACATTAAACGCCGCTTGAAGAAAACAACCGGGGAAACCGTTGCATAAAGCCGCGCACGATCCATCCCCATCCCGTGCAAGCATAAAAATCCTCTATGCTCGTGATCACGCATGGCATTCCTTGACGACTACTTCCAGGCCGTGGCGCACAAGATGCCGGGCTTAAGCCTTAAGCTCAGGCAGGCACGACTGCCTGACACGCCCGAAGGCTTCGTGAGGAAAGCCTATACGAGCGCGTTCATCCTCAGCCTCCTCCTCACCCTTACCATTCTCGGGTTTGGCAAGCCGTTCAACATGCCAGTCTGGATCCCCTTCCTCGCCTTCCCCCTCCTCTTCCTCCTCTTGAAGAGCTTCTTCCTCCATCAGCCTGACGCGATTATCGCGAAGCGGAAACGGCAGATTGAAAGCGAGCTTATCTTTGCCACGCGTTTCCTCATGATTGAAATCCAGAGTGGCGTGAACCTGTATGATGCCATGATCAACCTCGCCGAGAATTATGAAGGCATAGGAAAGGAATTCTCGGATATTATTAACAAGGTGCAGCTTGGGACGAGTCTTGAAGAAGCCGTTGAAGAGGCTACAGAGCTCACGCCGAGTGATAATATGAAGAAAGTCCTCTGGCAGATAACGAATAGCCTGAAGACGGGGGCTGATATGGCTGACGCGTTGAAAGCAGTGAGTGATCAGATCAGCCGTGAGCAGCTCATCGCGGTGAACGAGTACGGCCGCAAGCTCAACCCCCTCGCCATGTTCTATATGATGCTCGCCGTCATCCTCCCGAGTATTGGCTTGACAATGACGGTCATCCTCAGCAATTTCTTCCCCGTGAACATCAAGCTCGGCCACCTCCTCGGCCTCGCCGTCTTCTTGGGACTCATGCAGCTCATGTTCTATAATATGATCCTCACCATGCGCCCGCCAGTAGCACTCTAGCGTGATGTCATATGCTCGGCCATATTCATCATGAGAAGAAACGGCAAGCAGGCGAAGCCCACCAGCCGAGCGAGGCTCACACAACATTCCACATCCCCCGTATCATGCTTCCACGCGTCGCTCTCCCCACCTTCCACTTTTCTCGGCGGAAGAAACGCTTCACCGAACGCATCAGGGAGGAGGACGCGCGCATCCGGAAGCGTGAGGAACGCGTCAAGAAACGACTGGAAGCCGTGAAGCAGCGTGAAAAACTCCGCAAGCTGAAGCAGCAGCATAAGGAGGTGAAGCGGAAGTATGACCGGCACGCGTTCGAACAGTACATGCGGAAGGCTGGCCTGGACTGGAAGGCCGAGCAGGCCTATGCGTTCACGCGCAGGCTCAGCCTCTGGCTTACGCTCCTCGCCTTCCTCGTCATGAACGCGTGGCTCTTCTTCCAGCAGCAGCTCACACCAGCCTATTTTTTCAAACTCCTCCTTATCTTCCTCTTCATCATCCTCCCCGGCATGTACTTGCTCGTCCTCTTCGCCTTCCATGAGTATTTAGACTTACGCATGTATAAGCGGAAGAAAGAAGTAGAAAACGTGCTGGCAGACTTCCTCTTCCTCACCGCGGCGAATATTCGGAGTGGCATGACGATTGACAATGCCCTCTGGCATGCGGTGCGGCCACGGTTTGGCGTGCTCGCCCGCGAAGTGGAGGATGTTGCCAAACGCGTCTTGAGTGGTGAAGACCTTGACACTGCCCTGCGGGATTTCGCGGAGAAGTATGATAGCATGCTCCTCAAGCGGAGTATTAGCCTGCTCATTGAGGGTGTGAATGCGGGTGGTGAGATGGCCAGTCTCCTCACGAATATCGCGCTGGATATTCAGGAGACGCAGCTCATGCGGAAGGAGATGGCGGCGAACGTGAGCACGTATGCCATCTTCATCAACTTTGCAGCCCTAGGCGCGGCACCCTTTCTCTTCGCTCTCGCCGGCGAGATTCTGAAGACGATTAAACGCTTGGGCGAGCATATCCAGATTGATCCAACCGTGATGCGCCAGTCAACCTTTAACTTCAGTTTTAACCCGTCGAATGGGATCGCGTATCATGACTTCTTCATCTTCGCGCTCATCATGCTCTCCATTACAACGATTATGAGCCAGGTGATCGTCACCACGATCCGGAAGGGGAGTGCGCGTGACGCCCTCCTCACCATCCCCCTCTACGTCACGCTCGTCATCACGCTCTTCCTCCTCGC
>WAPJ01000087.1 GCA_015520785.1 Candidatus Woesearchaeota archaeon | reverse complement strand
GTATAGGATGGAGAGGAAGAAGAAAAAGGATGGAAAAGGAGAAGAAAAAAGGAAAAGTAAAGCATGTATAAAAACAAGAAAATGAAAAACAAAAAGAGAAAGTCAAAATTCAACTTTTTACTATATGGGAAAATTAAAATAAATAAAATAAAATCATTTCCATATGGAAAGAATGGTAGTGTAGTGAAAAACACTCATACCCTTCCTTTCTTCTCTTCTACTCTCTCATCATACAAGCTTATAAGCCTTGTAAGGGCTCCTCACAGCTTCCAGTGGAAAGAAAGGTGTGGGGGTGTTCTGCATGCCTGACGACTTACAATCATACTTCACCCAGTTCATGAAGAAAGAAAGCATCTTCAAGGATAAAACATACTTACAAACAACGTATATGCCTGACGAGATCCCCCACCGGCAGGAGCAGATACGACAGATCGCAGAAATCCTCGCACCAGCCTTGCGGAATGAGAAGCCGAGTAATATCTTCATCTATGGGAAGACAGGTACAGGAAAGACGCTTACCACACGGCATACGACAGGCAAACTCCTCACCGTCGCACAAGAAAACCAGATCCCCCTCACGGTTATCTACGTGAATTGTAAGATGAAAAAAGTTGCTGATACTGAATATCGGATGATCGCCCAGATTATCCGCGAGCTCGGTGGGGACGTGCCGAGCACCGGCCTCCCAACGGACGAAGTCTATCATACCTTCTTCAGCCTCATTGAAAAAGCGAACGTGAAGAATCTCATCCTTATCCTCGACGAGGTTGACGAGCTCGTCAAGAAGGCAGGGGATGAAGCCCTCTACAATCTCACCCGTATGAACGAGTATGTCAAGGGAACGCAAATCACGATTATCGGGATTAGTAATGATCTCATCTTCGTCGATAATCTCGACCCACGCGTCAAGAGCAGTCTCAGCGAGGAGGAAATCCTCTTCCCACCCTATAATGCCCTGCAAATCCAGGATATCCTCTATAAGCGTGCCGAGAAGGCCTTCAAGCCAGGCGTCCTTGAGGAGGGTGTGATTGAGAAATGCGCCGCGTATGCCGCGCGCGAGCATGGTGACGCGCGCCGCGCACTCGACCTCCTCCGCGTCGCGGCTGAAATCGCAGAGCGCGAGGGCAAGCAGAAAGTAACCATTGACTATATTGATCTCGCAGAGGAGAAGATTGAACGCGACCGGATCATGGATATCATCAAGACACAGCCCAAGCAAGTCCAGGCAGTCCTCTATGCTATCTTCACCATCTTCCAGCATGAGAAACAGTTGAATCGCGTGCATACGGGGAAAGTATATGAGGTCTACCGGCACGTGTGTAATCATACTGGTCTCCGACCATTAACCCAGCGTCGCGTGAGCGATATCCTCGCAGAATTGGATATGCTCGGCATTATCAATGCACAAGTCATTAGTAAGGGCCGGTATGGGCGGACGAAAGAAATCAGTCTCGCACTTAGCCAGTCCTTCACAGATCGCATCATCACCCTCCTCACCGAAGAACTCGAATTATAATTGATGATGTATGGAAGCCCTCAGACAGCTCATCCGCATCTTCACAGCAAAGAAGATCCTCCTCACACCCGAGAGCATGCACCTTCTCAGAAGCCTCACTGAAGAAGAAGTCCAGAATATTACCAGTATTATCCAAGATCTTCCCGAGCGGGACGTGCTCATCATCAGCCACGACCTGGAACGCTTCATCCAGCTTGCCAAGAATCTTGACGCTGACACGTTCTACCAGCTTAAGACACGACTCCTCGTCAAGCATGGTAAGAAACTCTATGATGACTATCTCACCCTCCTCGAACAGGAAGCAAAAAGCATCAGCCTCATCCTCCTCAAACAGCACGCGGAGCGGAAGGAGAAGAAGACACGGGAAGAAGACAACACGGCACGTGCAGCATCCTCCTCACCTCATCCGGTCACCACATCAACGAGCCATTCCCCATCATCCAAACTACCAGCACACCCATCTCTTTCTTCACTCACCCAGCATCAATCCTCACCGATCAAAACCTCACAATCCCATCATTCACCACCCACCCCCCTCCCTTCAGAAAAGACACGATCCTCTCCACCATCCACACCTACCCCATCCCACCACTCTACTCCCTCAATACGCCGAGAGCCCCTTTCACCAGCACAGCCCTCCACCTCACCCGCTCCTTCATCCTCCCCCGATGAGAAAACAGGATCTGCACAATCCATCACGAGCATCATGAGCAGACCTGAGACTGCCTCGCCCGACACGCAACGATCATCCTACACGCTCGTTAAAACACCCGAGGCTCCCGTCGGGAAGCGTGACCTCACCGCTTTTATCAGCATGCTCACACACCGCTATCAGCGTCTCCGCGAGCTCATCCTCCAACGGCCGGACGTTCAAGGCGTAGTACCAGTCCGCCGTGTCATTAAGAGCAGGGATGACGAGGCACGCGTCATCATTATGATCCGCGATCTTGACAGGCGTGAGGACCGCATCACACTCCTCGCAGAGGATGAGCATGATGAGATTACTGTCCGTATCAGGAAGAATGATGATCAGAAACTCTGGGAGGAAGCCCAAGAACTCACCGAGGATGACGTTATTTATGTTGAAGGTATCATGCGGAATGGCACGCTCTACGCGAAACGCATCCTCCACCCCGACATTCCCCTCGGCAAGGAGCTTCCACGCAGCCCGCTTGAAGAATATGCCGTGTTCATCAGCGACCTCCAGTATGGGAGTATCGACTTCCTCCAGCCTGTCTTTGAGCGGTTCCTCGCCTGGCTTGAAGGCAGGGATCCCGACCAACGCCTCCAGGCGATTGCACGCAGGGTACGCTACCTCTTCATCGTCGGCGACCTCTTGGATGGGATTGGGATTTACCCCAAACAGTATGAAGAACTCACGGTGAAGAGTGTGCGCGGCCAGTTTACTGGCGCGGCAGAACTGCTGAAACGCATACCCGCGCATATTGATATTTTCATCATCCCCGGGAATCATGATCCCGTCAGGCTTGCAGAACCACAGCATCCCTTCCATGAGAAGCATGCGGAAAGCCTCTATAAGATGGGGAATGTGCATATCCTCCCCAATCCGAGCTGGGTGCGGATCGGCGTGACGAATGGTTTCCCAGGCATTACCATCCTCCTTTATCATGGCTATAGTTTTGACTATTATGCGAATGATATTCCCCTCCTCCACGAGGCTGGAGGGTATGATAATCCCGTCAAGCTCATGAGCTATCTGCTCAAGCGACGGCATCTCGCACCCAACTATAAGAGCACGCTCGTCATGCCCGGCGAGGAAGATCATCTCATCATAGACCCCATCCCGGACGTGTTCGCGGCAGGCCATATTCACCGTACGCGCGTCGGCCAATACCGGAATATCCTCTTGCTGGAGGCGGGCTGCTGGCAGGGCATGACACCCTACATGGAAAAAACAGGACATATTCCCGAGCCTGGTAAGGCAATCGTCCTCCCCCTGCATACGATGAAGCCCATCATTATTGACTTCCTCGGAGAGGAGGATATTCATCATCACGCGTAGCGGAAGACACTCCTCTCTTGAACGCGCTCTTTCAACGCTTCTCCACCAATCTTCTTTCCTTTCGAGTGAGGATTTTCTCATATCCTTTCTAACCCTTCTTCATTTTTCCACGTCTCGTAGGAGGGGTGATCCTCGGATGAAGCCTCTTCAGAAGACGTACTGATATGGGGGCAATGTGAGGAGTATAAACTCGTGGAGGAGGACAACAACCCCCTCTTCTTTTTCCATATGGAAAATCTTGTGGTGGCTCCCCTCTACCCGCTTGCTTCCTCCTCGGAATAACTAAGCCTATAAACCAGCCACTCTTCTCTCAACGCTTGTGGAACTCCCCGCTGCAAGCCCGGCCATGCAAGCCTACTTCAAACGCATCCTCGAAGAGGTTGAGAAGGCCTATACGATTGCCAGACGAGCGCGCGAGCAAGGACTAGACCCTGAGCCTGACGTGCCCATCCCCCTCGCCCGGAACATGGCCGAACGCGTGGAAGGCCTCATCAGCTCGGTCGCACCCCAGATCGTGGGGAAGGGCGTGCCACAGCGAATCGCAGAATTAGAAAAAGAGTATGGTGTGCTTGACTGGCGTGTCAGCCTCATCATCGCCCGCGAGATTGCCGAGCAGAAATTCTGCGCATTCCAGGATCAGCGTGAAGCCATGGAAGTCGGCATCCGCGCTGGATTCGCCTACCATACGCTCGGTGTCGTTTCAGCACCACTGGAAGGCTTTGTCGAACTCAAGCTGAAAGACCGCTTAGATGGGAAAGGGAAATACTTCAGCCTCTACTTCTCAGGGCCTATTCGCGGAGCGGGTGGTACGGCGATGGGCGTTGCATTGCTCATCGCAGACTATGTGCGCGTGAGCATGGGCTATGCAGCGTATGAT
>WAPJ01000086.1 GCA_015520785.1 Candidatus Woesearchaeota archaeon | reverse complement strand
GATGAGAGCGTATGAGATTGACACGGTCCTCCTCACAGGAGGCTTCAGCCAGACACCTCTCGTGAAGCGTCTCATCACCCTCCTCCTCGACCGTGAGCCCTACCCGATAGACCCGTACACGGCCGTGGTACGCGGCAGCCTCCTCAGCCTCGGCCTCCCCAACCTGCGAGAGCGTGCAGGCGTGAGGATAACACTCGGCATGCATCCTAAAGCCGTGCTCATCACGCCAGACATGCCCCTCCCCGCGAGCGGCGAAACCATCCTCACCACGCGTGAGGATCATGCCACGCACGGCCTCATCCCTGTCAAGGCTGATGAGCGTGTGATCGGCATACTCCGCATCCCCCTCCTCCCCGGCGAGGCTGGGAGTAGTCAAGTACGCGTACACGCCCTCCTCCCCGAGGACGGCCTCCTCAGGCTTGAAGCAGAAGACCTCGCGACTGGCACAAGGCTTCATGCAACATTCCACCCCACGCGTGACGGAGAAGCAGCATCATCCCCCACGCTTATTGTAACTGAGGATGCTCATGATCCGCTCGCCAGCCTCCACGAGCAGCTTACCCGCGGCAAGCCTCAATTCAAACGAGCATAACCTTATTTTCTCTATCTCCTCCTCTCTGAGGAGTCCTCACTCCTTCTCCCTTCTTTTATTCTCTTCCTGGTTTGCTTAATCAGAGTATTGGTTCGTCGAAACGGAGAGGAATGCGTGAGGATGATTGTAAAGGGAAGAAGTGAAACGACTAAGAGGAAGAGAGAAAAAATGAGTGAGAGAATGGAAGTGTGAATGAGGGTTTAGAAGGGAAAAACATGATGAAAGAGGAGAAGATGATACTCTTACGGCTTCTGGAAGATCATGATACGCGGCCATAAGCCTCCCGTCTCAACGGGGAAGGCTATGCGCTTGACAAAACCCCTCCGGGTGAGGAAGCGCTCATACGCTGCGAAGCGCGTCGTAATCACACCCAGCACGCCTCTGCTCTGGAGGAGATGCCAGGCCTTCTCTGCCATGCTCTTTCCAAGCCTGATCGCATGCGTCCGCGTCAAGCGTACGCCGTATGGTGGGTCTGCGAGGATCACGTCAAAAAAGCCTGGTGGGAAGTGTGTATCCGCTTTTTCGAGACGATCATGAATGAGCGTTAAGGGGATCCCATACTTCTCCGCATTCTCCCGTGCGCCGCGAATCGCATGCTCACTCACATCCAGTCCGTATAAGCTTGCCCATGGCCAGAGGCTGAAGGCTTCGAAGAGGAGCGTGCCACTCCCCACGACCGGATCAAGCACGCGACGCACCCGCTTTGCATACCGCGATGCGTGATGCACAAGGGCATACGCGACTGGTGGCTGGAGGCTTGCCCGCCCCCAGTAGGCCTTCTCATACCTCCGCCCTAGGCTCTTCCGCGTCAACCGCTCGCCGATCAGCAGATAGTCATCCTGGATGCGGATGTACACGTCAAGATCATACGCTGAAAGGTTCACCTGCCAGGCGGGATGTTTCTCAAGCAGGAGGCGGCCTGCCTCGCGCTGCACGTCCATACTCGTAAAATCATGCATGCCATCCCGCTCCGCGCTCACCCTGAACGTTCCCTCCCGGAGGGGGAAGTCACACGCAGCAAGCCGTTCAAGCAAATCGTGCAGCGTCGTGTCAAACACGCCCTCCCAGTGGACGCGGATGAGATGATGAATACTCCTTAAGCGAGCGAGCAGGCTTGGCTCCGCGCTGCTCTGCACATGCCCCTTGAGCCTTCCCTTCCACGCGTGCATGCCGAGCAGCCCCGCCTCGTCAATCACCGTCTCCTCCAGGCCGGGATGCGTCGTGAGAAGAAAAACCTCGCCCACACGCTCCCGGAAGGGAGAATCTTTTAAAACCCTTCGCGTGTCCTCCGCGTGGACGCCCTGGTGGTGTAGTCCGGCCTAGCATTCTGGCCTTTCGAGCCAGAGACCCGGGTTCAAATCCCGGCCAGGGCATTGTTTCATCTTCTCGCGTTGATCGTGAGCATATCCACTGAGTCTAAAATGGAGATGCTAACGTATGCGGTTCAACATGGCTGAGGATGCATATTCCAGAAGGGAGAATGAGTGGGTGAGAAGAGGATGGATAGGATACCTGTGTGGTTTCAGAGGCAGTATCCTCAAGCAGGACCTTTCGGCTATGCGTATGCGGATGATGCGTCTCTCCGCCTCGTGGAGGAGGGCTTGCGCGTGCATGCGGGTATTGCACTCTTCCAAACACCGATTTATCATCATCACGCGTTTGTCCGTCTCACGCCACGCAATGGGAAGAATGAGCCTCCAGTCTATCTTCCCGTCCAGGCAGTGTATGACGCGTATGGCATTCTCTCGCGGTATGCTCTTCCAGGCTTTGCTTTTGAACGACTCACATCCGAGCCGGCCCGTCTCGCCATTCTCGGCATGAGCAAGAGGGATATCCTCATCGCACTCCTCAGCATGCCGCGCGTAACGCTCCCCGCCTGGCGTGTCCGGCCGGGGGAGACGCTTGAGGATCGTCTCAAAGCCTTGCAGGGAGTCCCGCTCACCACGCGATGGGGGACGAGCAGCTATCGGCTTTTCACAACACGGAACGATCTTGTCTCCTTCTAAGAACGCTTCCCTCTCATCTCACGTCTTTTCTCAATATTCCCTCACTTTCTTTACGAGTAGTGCTTCTTCTCTTCCAGATCATTCTTTTAGAGAGGAAAGGAGAATGTCGGACGGATACTCTGCAGGTGTCTTTGCATAGACGATCATTCTTCAAGAGAAGAGAGGAGACTGAGAATGTCGCGTCCAGCTAGATACGACTGTGTGCGTCTGGGAAGAGAGAATCTTTAAAGGAGACTCTCCCTCAACTCCACCGCATGGCTGAGCGGAAGGATGACCGTCTCCTCTCCGAGGATGAGGCGAGGGAGTATTATGCTGCCGAGCCACGTGTCAAGGAGACCGTGCTCGTACCAGCGGATCCGCTGGAAGGCTGGCCGATCGTGAAAGGCCCTGACTTTTCCAGAGAATTGAGTATTCATGACCTGGTGGAATCATACTATTATATCGGCTTCCAAGCGCACAACCTGGCACGAGCCGTCCAGATCATCCGGAAGATGCGCGAGGAGAACGCGACGATTTATCTGGCTTTTACGAGTAATATGATTAGTTGTGGCGTGCGCGAGATCATCCGCTGGCTTGTAGAGGAGGGGCACGTGCACGTGCTCGTCACCACTGCTGGCGGGGTGGAGGAGGATGCGATTAAATGCTTCAAGCCATTCGTCCTCGGGAGTTATGATACTCCTGGCAGCCTCCTCCGGGAGAAGGGGATTAACAGGACGGGGAACTTATTCATCCCGAATGATAGGTATGCCTTATTGGAGCGCTTCCTGCTCAGGGTCTTCCGTGAAGCCTACCGCCGGCAGAAGAAGGAGGGGATTATTCACACGGAGAGTGACGTGACACGCTTAATGGGCGAGCTCTTGGATTGTGATGAGAGCGTCCTCACCCAGGCTGCGCGAAAGGATATTCCCGTCTTTGCGCCAGCCTTGTATGATGGTGCGATTGGGGATACGCTCGTCTTCTTCAAGAAGCGGCATCCCGACTTCCTCATTGACGCGAGTAGTGATATTGTCCGCGCGGCGGATCACGTCCTCCAGCAGGAGAAGACAGGGATTATCGTGCTCGGTGGGAGTATTCCGAAGCATTTCGTCGCGAATATCAACCTGTATCGTGATGGCGCGGATTATGCCGTGTATATTACCACGGCAATGGAGTTTGAAGGGAGTAATGCGGGAGCAAACGTGGAAGAGGCCATCAGCTGGGGGAAGGTCAAGGCTGAAGCAGAGCATGTGAAGATTAACGCGGAGGCCAGCCTCGTCTTCCCCCTCATCGCGTACGCTGCCTTTAAGGATCCGAAGAGATAATACACTCTTTCCTTATCCTCTCATACGATCCCCCTTTCCTTCTTTTATTTTACTTTCTCTTTATTTGAAGCTTATTTGAAGAAGAAAAAGCAATGGGGGTATGACGAATAAAAATGCGGAAAGGGGTGGAGGAGGGCGAGGAGGATACGTCCTTGAGAGTAGTGGAAGATGAAGAAAGAATTTTGGGAGAGGAAAAATATTCCTCCTTAGACGAGCTCGTACGTGACGTCAACATTCGCGGTCACGTCAACCACTTCAGGCTCGGGCAGGCTTTGCTTGGGCATGCCCGCCTCCATGCTCCGATAGAGTGGATAGACGCGCGGACCCCCCACGTGCACGTTCAACCCTACGGCCCGGCCGAGCACGCGGCCCGCTGTTTCAGCAGCCGTTATCGCGCGGAGCCTGCACACGCGAAGCGCATCCCTGATTGCTTCCGCTTCAGCTTTTTCACGCCGCTCGCGGCTTACCGTATACGTGATCGTGTACGTGGCATTCTCCACGCGGCTGAGCTCTGCGAGCACGCGCGCCGCATCCTCTACGGGTACTTTAAGCGTGAGCATAATGCTGGCCTGCCAGCCGCGGAGGCGTCGCTCTCCCCGCGGAAGCCAGCCCCAGTCCTCCCACACGCTACTGCTGGTGGTGGTGAGATTCCATTCCGGCTGGAGGGTCTGGTTGAGCCTGGCAACCTGCTGGAAGGCGCTGCTCACAGCATCATTTGCCGTGGGCGCGTGCGTGCGAATGGTGATCCTCGCTTCGACAATGTCCGGAGTAAGCTGTGCTCTTCCCTGACAGCTCGTGCTGAGCGTGTCACGCTCCACGCTCTGCCCTGCTTCTGCCTGTGGCCAGAGGCTGAAGGCGAGCACGCTGCCAATGAGGAAGAAAGCAAGCATTCCAATAAGCAGTCGTTTATCCATACTATTTTCACCTCACAAGATCTTCCTCTTCAAGTGAAGGGTGTGATGGTGCATTCCCAGGCGCACTGATCCTCCCTCCACGTCCAGCTGCCGAGACAGGCCGGCTTTGCTTTGCCTTGCATGACGCGTTCACAGCACGCTTGAAGAGCCGCGCCTTCAAGTCCTGCGCATGAGCTATCCGCCTGCCAGACGAGACGTGTCTCATCAGGCGTGATGAGAAAGATCTTGGAAACATTCTTCATGATGGGGATGTTAGATTCTTTGAGTACTTGGATGCACATCTCGCCAGGCGAGGGTGGGAGGATATGCACGTATTCGACATTTCCTTCTCTGGTGGTATTCACCTGATAGCAGGGGTTTGGCAGCGTGATGCTGAGCGTCCCATTCGCCATGTGGGTGGGGAAGCGTGACGGCCTGGAGGACTGTTGCGTACCTGTTTGATTCTCGAGGTTCATCATGCTCGGCTGGAGGAGGACTGGCGTGCAGGCTGCGAGGAGAATAAGCGAGAGGATGATGAGGAAGCGCATAGTGGTGTGGGGGGTATGCTGCTTTATAGTCATAACCCTTCATCTGTTGAAACGTTTAAAAGGAATGCGTGGTGTGCTCCTCCTGCCGCGGTCGCATAACCTGGTAGTGCGGCCGGCTCGAGACCGGCTGGCCTTACGGCCGTGTGGGTTCGAATCCCACCCGCGGCGCATCATCCCTCTCCTCTCCCATACGCTTATTCATCTGCTTCCTCGTCGTCTTACGTCTTTCTTCCTTATCATTCTCTTTTCTCGTTCAACGCGTAGAATCATCAAAATATACTCTTTCTCCTTAAGGACAGGGAGGAGAAGGTGTGTGAGAAAAAGCTGTGTGGATGATGTCTGAAAGGAAGCATGAGGAAAGAGAAGGACTGAACGAAAGCATCCTCACCAATTGAATAAGGCTTATAAAGCTCCTGTGGGGTGCTGCTGGACACGCCGGTGTAGCTCAGCTGGTTAGAGCGCCAGACTCATAAAGATGAGTTGTGAAACCCGCATGGGTTGATGAACGCGTGGCGCTTGAGCAATCTGGAGGTCGGGGGTTCAAGTCCCCCCACCGGCACATTCCCACTCTCAAAGAGTAAAAAAGCACGTTCTTTCTTAAACTCCCTCCTCCCCCTCCTTCTTATGCGTGGATTGAAACGCCTCATCACCCTCACAGGCATGATCACCGCACTCAGCCTCACGCCTGCTGGTGAAGACCCGCTCCGCGCCTTCACACCCACACCCCATGCTGAACGCGTGACAGGCCTCACACTCGCAGGACGCATCCTGCAGGGAGAACATGCTGTCATCCTCATTCCTGGCGGCGTGGAGGACGAGGCGAAGGCACGCGCAGCACGCACGCTTGAAGAAATCCTCCGCGCTCATACTCAAGAAGACGTACCCATCATTGTGAGCGGCGCCACGTGCGGTCTCCACCATACAACACCAGAAGAACGCGAAGCGGACAGGCTTGCAGCCTACCTCCACGGCCTTCCCGTCATAAAGGAACGTGAAGCACGCAATACGCTCGGCAATATCACACTCTCCTACCCGTCCATTCGCGAAGCGATCGGAGAGAAAGGCATCGTGCTTATCATCACGCACGAACAGCACGCTTCGCGTGCCTATACGCTCGCGAAGCGCGTCCTCCCCGACACGTACGAGATCGGCATCCTCACCGTTCCCCACGAGCATACGCTTCTTGATGATATCGCTGAGAAAACAGCATACGCGGTCACGCTCTTTGAAACGCGTCATTGCGCGCCGCATGATCCTGAATGCTATCTCACGTATATTCGTGAGGAGGATTCATATTATTGTGGTGTCTATCCTGAAAACGCCTGCCAGCCAAGCCTGTATGAGCGCTTCGCCCACGTCTATCAGACGCTAAAACAAGGTTTTGCACGGCTTACCAGACTGCTCTCTCCGACACAATCCTTTTAAACTCCATGCATCCTGCTCCCCCGTGTTTGGGCCGGTAGTTCAACGGTAGAATGCCTGCCTGGCTCGCGGGTGGCTCCGGGTTCAAATCCCGGCCGGTCCACATTTAATCATCCATTGTTTTCTTTCCATTCTCGACATTATTCTTGAAAGGTGTTTTTCTTATTATCCTTCTCATATCCTTCTCACTTCACGTTTTAGATAGAAGAAGAGAGAAATAGAATGGAGGGAGAAGATGCAAGAGAAAGAAACGGGAAGTAAAAGAAGAAGGGGTGTTGGAGGAGGAAGGTGGAGGGAAGATTTGGGAGGAGTTTTACCGATCATCCCCTTCCCCCTGGATCTTTCCTCGTTCTAAGCGTGAG